>DATCQC010000079.1:0-13414 GCA_036569685.1 Candidatus Limnocylindria bacterium
ATGTCCCACCGGAACAGCGACATGTAGATGGCCGCGAAACCGGGGAGGAACTGGAAGATGAGGATCACCAGGACCGCCGGGAGGACGAAGGCGTAGGCGAGGATGTTCTCGCCGACGACGCGACGGCGGCGGGCCGCGCCGGTCGCGGGGCGCGCCATGACGGAAGCCCTCACCGTGCTGCGATGATAGGGGGCGAATGCCGATCTATGACTACCACTGCGACCACTGCGGTCACACGTTCTCGGCCGTCCAGTCGTACACGGACGCGACGCTCGAGCGGTGTCCGAACTGCGGCAAGCGTCCGCGCAAGCTGATGGCGACTCCGGCGATCGTGTTCAAGGGTGGCGGCTGGTACAAGACCGACAGCCGGCCCGCGCAGAAGGACGGCGCCGAGAGCAAGCCCGGCGACGCATCGAAAGACGCTGCGCAGAAGCCAGCGGCGGACGCGAAGCCGGCGAGCGATGCGAAGCCGGCGACCGATGCGAAGCCCGCAGCTGGAACGAAGAGCGGCGCATCGAAGGCGGACGCCGCATCCTGACGATCGCGCGGCGCGTCGTCGGCGGATTCCTCGTCGACGACGGCCCGTTCCTCGCGGGCGCGATCGCCTACCAGATCTTCTTCGCGCTCATCCCCCTGCTCGCGCTGATCATCGGCATCTTCGGCTTCGTGTACGGCACCCAGGAGGCCGAGCTCGAGCTCGCCCGGATCGTGGCCGGCCTGCTTCCGGCCGCCACGGGCCAGGAGACCAAGCTCGTCGGGCAGCTCGTACAGGGTCGTGCGCTCTCCCTCAGCCTCGGGCTCGTGGGAACGCTGCTCACGGTGACGGCGATCCTCGGCTCGATCGACACCGCGATGTCCCACATCCTCGGGCGCGAGGGACGGCGCGCGTTCGTCCGCGAGCGCCTGAACAGCATGCTGTTCGTCGTCCTCGTCTTCGTGCTGGCCGTCGCGTCGTTCGCCGTGAGCTTCGGGGTCCAGATCCTGGCGACCGCCCTCACGGACACCGGCCTCCGCGGGACCCGCCTGCTGTTCGAGCTCGTCTCGCCGCTCGTCGGACTGGCGTTCGGGTTCTGGTTCTTCTACCTCGTGTTCCGGTTCGCGCCGCGCCGGGCCGTGGGGCGTCGAGCCGCCCGCCAGGCGGCGCTGGTATCAGCCGTGCTCTGGGAGGTCGCCAAGGTCGCGTTCGGCTTCCTCACGCGCGGGCTCGGGATCTTCGAGGCGTACGGCGCGCTCGCGTTCGCTGCCGGACTATTGACCTGGATCTACGTGACTGCGGTCCATCATCCTCATCGGAGCGGAGGTCGTGAAGGTCCGCGATGCTTGAACGCCTCGAAGCCATGGCCAGCCGGGCCATCGAGGGCTGGAGCGCCCGGCTGTTCCGTGCCCGGCTGCAGCCGGTGCAGATCGCGAAGCGCGTCATCCGCGCGATGGAAGCGCATCAGACGATCTCGCTCGCGAAGACCTTCGTCCCGAACAGCTACCTGGTCTCGCTGTCGCCGTCGGACTACGCGCAGATCGAGCAGTACAAGCGGAGCCTCGAGCGGGATCTCGCCGAAGCGGTCCTCGGCGCCGCCCGGGATCGGAGCTTCACCCTCCTGGCGTACCCGACCGTCGAGCTCGAGCAGGACGCCGACATCTCCCCGGGGGACCTCCGGGTCGCGTGCGCCCTGGTCGACGCGTCCGGCGAGGAGGTTCCTGCGAACGAGCCCGAGCGGCTGGGCGGGATCGAGACCGGGCACACGATGGTCCTCGATCGCGACGCGCTGCGGGCCGCGAAGCCGCGGGCGCCGCAGGGCGCGATCGTCGCGCGCGAGGGCAGCGTGCGACGCGAGGTGCCGCTCACCGCGGATCCGATCACCGTGGGCCGCGATCCGAAGAACGACATCGTGCTCGATGACCGCCGGGTCTCGCGCCGGCACGCCGAGGTCCGGCTGCGGCTCGGACGCTACACGCTGTACGACCTGCAGAGCACGAACGGCACGTTCGTGAATGGCCGGCGTATCGCGGAGATGGTCCTTTCGGACGACGACCGCATCACCATCGGCGGAGCGGAGCTGCTCGTCCGCCTCGAGGGCTGATGGAGGTCACGTTCGCTGTCATCCTGTGGGCGGTCCGGATCGCGTTCCTCGTGCTCCTCTATCTCTTCCTGATCCGTTCGTTCCGGGCGCTGCAGCGCGCGCTGGCCGACGAGCACGTCGCCACCGTCGCGCGTCAGGTGGGCCTCGCGGCGCTCGTCGTCACGCGCAGCCATGGCGGAGGCCCGCGGGTGGGCGAGCGGATGCCGCTCCGCGCCGTCTCGAGCGTCGGCCGCGACGCCGGCAACGACATCGTCCTCAACGACGAGGCCGCGTCGGCGAAGCATGCGATCGTGAGCTTCGCCGAGGGCGAGTGGTGGCTCGAGGACGCCGGCAGCACGAACGGGACCGTGCTCAACGGGTCGCGGATCTGGGACAAGGAGCGCTTCCAGTACGGCGACGAGGTCGCCGTCGGCCGCATCGCGCTGCGTCTCGAGCGCGCGCAGTGATCCGCGTCCGCCCCGTCGCGCGGCTCGGGGAGCTCCGGCTCCTCATCTGGGTCGCGGCCCTCAGCCTGGCCGGCTACGTCGCCGTGGTGGCCGCGGCCTCCGGGCGATTCGCGTGGTACGAGATCGTCGTTCCGCTCGTCGTCCTCGCGATCTTCGGCGCGCTCCACGTGTTCCTCATCTCGATCGGGTTCCGCGGCGACCAGCTGCTCATGCCGCTCGCGGTCGGGCTGACCGGCATCGGGTTCGTGCTCGTCGAGCGCCTCGCGCCGACCCTGCTGCTGCAGCAGCTCACCTGGCTCGTGATCGCGGCCGGCGCGTTCTGCGTCACGATCCTCATCCCGCGCGACCTCTCGGTGCTCGCCCGATTCAAGTACACGTGGGCGCTCATCGGCATGCTCCTGTTGATCTCGCCGTTGCTGCCGTTCGTGGGGCGCGAGATCAACGGCGCGCGCATCTGGGTCGGCGTCAGCGGCGTCGCGCAGTTCGAGCCGTGGGAGCTCGTGAAGATCGCGCTCGTGATCTTCTTCGCCGCCTACCTCGAGGAATACCGCGAGATGCTCTCCACGCCGCCCAGGCGGTTCGGTCCGATCCCCGTGCCGCCGATCCCGTACCTGCTGCCGATCGTCGCGATGTGGCTGGTGGCCATGCTCGTCATGGTGTTCGAGAAGGACCTCGGGGCCACGCTGCTCTTCTTCGGGATCTTCCTCGCGATGCTGTACCTCGCGACGGGCGAACCGTTCTATGTCGTCATCGGGCTCATGCTCCTCGCCGGCGGCGGCTTCGTGGCCTACCACGCGTTCGCGCACGTCGCGTCGCGCGTCGATGTCTGGCTCGCGCCGTTCAACAGCGATCTCCGCTTCGATCAGGCGTATCAGCTCACCCAGGGGCTGTTCTCGCTGGGGAACGCCGGCCTCTTCGGCGCGGGCCTCGGTGCAGGCATGCCCGAGCGCATCCCGGTCGTCTGGAGCGACTTCGTGTTCGACGCGTTCACCGAGGAGGTGGGCTTCGTCGGCGCGCTCGCGCTCCTCGCGTTCTACCTCGTCTTCGTCTTCCGGGGCAAGCTCATCGCGCTCCGCGCGCCGACCACGTTCCTGCAGCTGCTCGCGGCGGGGCTGTCGTTCATCGTGGCGTTCCAGACGCTCGTCATCGTGGGCGGCAATGCCAAGCTCATTCCTCTGACCGGGATCACCCTGCCCTTCGTGGCCTACGGCGGATCGTCGCTGGTGACGAACTTCATGCTGTGCGCGCTCCTCCTACGAGTGAGTGACATCACGGCGCGGGTCCGACGATGACCCGCCTTGGTCGTCCGTGGCCGTGAGCGAACGCACGATTGCGCGGAGCATCCGCCGGCTGACGCTCACGATCGCCATCGCGTTCCTCGTGACGTCCATCGGCGTCGGCTACTGGTCGCTCATCGCCGCCGGCGAGCTGAATGCGGACCCGTTCAATCCACGATTGATCGCCGCGGTGCGCGATCGGCCACGCGGCAAGATCGTCGATTCGAGCGGCCGCGTTCTCGCGGAGTCGGTGCAGGACGGCGATGCGTACCGCCGGAAGTATTCCGATCGGTCGCTCGCGCAGGTGGTCGGCTACGCGTCGTTCAAGTACGGCGCGTCGGGCATCGAGGGTGCATATCAGGAGTCGCTCATCGGCCAGGACCCGGCGGATCTCCTCGGTCAGTGGAAGGCCCGCTACCTCGGTCAGCGCACCGAGCCGGGGTCGCTCGTCCTCGGCATCGACCCGAAGGTCCAGGCGGCGGCGGTCGCGGCCCTCGGCGGCCGGCGCGGAGCGATCGTCGCGCTCGATCCGAAGACCGGCCGGATCCTCGCCTCGGTGAGCCTGCCGAGCTACGACGCGAACGCGCTCGTCGATCCCGCCCAACAGGATGCCGCATGGGGCCAGCTCACGACGGCGACCGACAAGCCGCTCATCAATCGGGTCGCGCAGGGCCTGTATCCGCCCGGCTCGACGATGAAGATCATCACGGCGGCCGCGGCGCTCGAGAGCGGATTCGATCCGAACCAGAAGATCCGCGTCGACGACCCGTTCCAGGCGGACAAGTCGTGGGGCGACTACTACGTGCGCTCGTCGTCGGGAGCGCACGGCGACTACGACATGTCGCTCGCGTTCCAGCGGAGCGAGAACATCTACTTCGCGAAGGTCGGTCTTGCGATCGGCGCGCAGAAGCTCAGCGACATGGCGAAGAAGTTCGGCGTCGGCAGTGCTCCGGCCGTTGATCTCGCCGCAGGGAAGGGCCAGCTCTCCAACAGCGGCACGATCGATCGGCCGACGCTGCTCGCGGACACGAGCTACGGCCAGGGCGAGCTGCTTGTGTCGCCCCTGCAGATGGCGATGGTGGCGGCGACCGTCGGCAACCACGGCGTGCAGGTCCAGCCGCACTACGTGATCGAGATCCGCGACCCGGCCGGCGGGGTGCTGCGCACCGTCGGCGGCGGGGCGGGTGACCAGATCATCAGCGCGGCCACGGCTGCCACGCTCACGACCTACCTGGTCCAGGCGGTCGAAGCGCCGGGCGCGTTCGCCTTCGGCGCGAAGATCGCCGGCGTCCACGTGGCGGGAAAGACCGGAACCGCCGAGACCCCGAGCGGCTCGCCGCATGGGTGGTTCGTCGGGTTCGCCCCGGCCGAGGATCCGCAGATCGCGGTGGCCGTGATCATCGAGAACGCGGGTCAGGGCGGCGTCGACGCGGCCCCTCTCGGCGGCGCCGTGATGCGCGCGGCACTCGGCAAGTAGGGGGAACCGCCGAGCGGCCGGACCGGTACTGATTGAACCGCGAGGCCCGCTAGACCGTTCTAAGAGGAACGGGTACAAGAGGAACGGGCGCCGCGGTCCGGGCCCGTACCATCTAATCGGGAAACGGGGTTTCAGGGGGAAATTCGGTTGGACAGCACTGCGCTCTCCCGGCAGGTCGCCGGCGTCGTCGAGAACGTCGAGCGGGTCATCTTCGGCAAGCATCACGAGGTCGAGCTGGCCTTCGTCGCGCTCCTCTGCCGCGGCCACATCCTGATCGAGGACGTTCCCGGGACCGGCAAGACGGTCCTGGCCAAAGCGTTCAGCCGATCGCTGGGCTGCAGCTTCCGGCGGATCCAATTCACCCCCGACCTCCTGCCGTCGGACGTGACCGGCGTCTCGATCTTCAACCAGCAGCGCAATACGTTCGAGTTCCGCGCCGGCCCGGTCATGAGCCAGATCGTTCTCGCCGACGAGATCAATCGGGCGACCCCCAAGACCCAGTCGGCGCTCCTCGAGGCGATGGAGGAGCGGCAGGTCACCGTCGACGGCACGACCTACCAGCTCCCGGACCCATTCCTCGTGATGGCGACCCAGAACCCGATCGAATACGAAGGCACCTTCCCGCTCCCCGAGGCCCAACTCGACCGGTTCTTCATCCGGCTGCAGCTGGGCTACCCGAAGCCGAAGGAAGAGGTCGACATCCTCGATGCCCAGCGCGTGCATCACCCCCTCGACAGCCTCGGTCAGGTCATGACCGCGGACGAGCTCCTCGCCGCGCAGGGCGGCGTCCGCGACGTCCACCTCGCCGAAGCGGTGAAGCAGTACGTCGTGGCGGTCGTCGGCGCGACGCGCTCGCACCCGGACGTGTATCTCGGCGCGTCGCCCCGCGGCTCGCTCGCCCTCGCGCGCGCGGCGCAGGCGTACGCCGCGGTCCGCGGCCGTGACTACGTCGTGCCGGACGACGTGAAGGCGCTCGCCGGTCCGACGCTCGCGCACCGCTTGATCCTCCAGCCCCAGGCGCGGTTGAAGGACCTCGCGCAGACCACGGTCATCGCCGAGGTCCTCGCGAGCGTGCCGGTGGAGGTCGGGTCGCCGACCGCGCTGCGGGCATAGGTCGTGCGGCCCTGGCACCTCGCGGTCCTGTGGGTCGGGCTCTTCATCGCCGCGCTCTCGAGCGGCGTCGAGCTCCTCAGCTATCTCGCGTACCTCCTTCTGTTCGTGGGCGTCGCGATGTGGGTCACCGCGCGCCTGACCCTCGAGGGCCTCTCGGTGAAACGGACCGTCGGCCAGGCGTACGCGCACCTCGGCGACAAGATCGACCTGAACTACGAGCTGCGGAACGACCATCGGCTCGCGAAGCTGTGGGTCGAGGTGAGCGAGACCTCGAACTGGCCCGAGCCGCTCACCGGGCGGGTGCTGTCGATCGCCGGCCGCGGCGCCGTCCGGCGCTGGAAGGTCAGCGTGCCCGCGCTGCGCCGCGGCCGCTTCCATCTCGGACCGATCGTGCTCCGCTCCGGTGATCCGTTCGGGTTGTTCTCGACGATCGCCCGCATCCCCCTCGACGCGCTCATCCTCGTGTATCCGAAGGTGCTCCCGTTGCCGTTCTGGCAGCTCCCCGGGTCGTTCCTCGAGGGCAACGTCCTCACCGGGCAGCGCTCGCTGCAGTCGACCTCGATGGTCATGGGGATCCGCGACTACCGTGCCGGCGACGCGATGAACCGCATCCACTGGCCGTCGTCGGTCCGGCACCGCGGGCTCTACGTGAAGGAGTTCGAGCTCGACAAGACCGCCGACCTCTGGATCTATCTCGACCTCGAGCGCCACTGGCATCGCGGCGAAGGCGAGAGCTCGACCGAGGAGCGCGCGGTGACGGTGGCCGCATCGGTCGTGTCGAAAGCGCTGCACGAGCACCGGAACGTCGGTCTGGTGACGACCGGCGTACGCGCCGAGATCCTCCACCCCGACCGCGGCACGAAACAGTTCGGCAAGCTCATGCAGTACCTCGCGGAGGTGCAGGTGGGCGGCTCGCGCACGATCGCCGAGGTCATGGTCGAGACGCTCCCGCGCATCCGGCGCGGCGCATCGGTCCTCCTGATCACGCCGTCGCTCGACCGCGGGTGGGTCCGGCCGGCGAGCACGTTCCGCGAATCGTCGATCTCGACGCAGGCGGTCCTCGTCGGATCCGAGGACACCGACGAGCGCGACCGCGCCCGCCGCCATGCCCTGCTCGGCGAGCTCGCGGTCGCCGGCGTCCGCACGGCGCACCTCCAGCCGGACATGAACATCCAGGATCTGTTCCACGAGGCGATGAATGCGATCGCCTGACGTCTTCCTCGCGTCCGTGAAACGCTCGTTGTTCCCGCCAGTGGACCTGCGCAAGCTGCGCTTCCGCGGCGGGTGGGCCGGGCTCCCGATCTACCTCGTCATGATCCTCATCTATCCGGCCTCGCTCGCGCAGGCCGGGTGGGTCGATCTCAATGCGCAATTCACGTACATCGCGCTCGCCGGGGCGCTGCTCGGCACCGTCGTCGGGAACGGGCGGATCCGAGCGCGGCGCTCGACGCTGCTCGGCGCGATCGCCGGCGCGCTGACGGTCGTGATCTTCACGATCATCGCGACGAACGGGACATCGCTGCACGCGAAGACGGTCGATCTCGCGGTCCACGTGAACAACTGGGTCACCCAGATCATCGCCGGCGAATCGGCGAATGACCCATCGGTCTTCGTGCTCCTGCTCGGGGCCACGTGCTGGGCGAGCGCGTACGTCGGCGCGTTCGCGCTCGCGCGCGAGCACCGGCCGTGGGACGCCGTCATCTTCAGCGGGATCTGCCTCACGGTGAACGTGTCGCTCGCGCTCACGTCGCTCTACTTCGACCTCATCCTGTTCACGCTCCTCGCGCTCGTGCTCCTGACCCGGCTGCACATCGTCAACCTGATGGAGCGCTGGGAGCGGCAGAACATCGTGCCGGCGGGCGAGATGGACTGGCGGCTCCTCCGCGGCGGGCTGACCTGGACGCTGGTGCTGATCCTCATGGCCTTCTTCACCCCGCGCGTCGGCGCGGCGGACCTCGTGTCCAATGCGTTCAACACGTTCGATGCGCCGTACCAGCGGCTGCAGACGGAGTGGCAGCGCTTCTTCGCCGGCGTCTCCGGGCCGAGCCGCCTGCAGGGCGTGTCCTTCTCCGACTCGATCCGCCTCGGCCAGGCGCCGAACCTCGGCGACCGCATCGTCTTCTACGTCGATGCGCCGGCCGCCCACTTCTGGCGTGCCGTCACATACGACTTCTACACCGGTGCCGGCTGGCGCACGACGGAGACCGATCGCGTGGACAAGGTGACCCCGCCGACGGTCGAGCGCGAGAAGATGGACGCGACCTTCGACATCGTCGTCCCGCACACGAACCTCCTGTTCGGCGCGAACGAGCCGGCGAAGGTGAACGTGCCGTTCCAGTTCCAGACCGGCGACGACCGCGCGTACTCGACCTCGGTGCGCGCGGTCAACCGCAATCAGGCCCAGGGGTCGTACACGACGACCTCGTACGTGTCGGTCGCCACGAAGGACGAGCTTCGCAAGGCGCTGACCGCGTACCCGACGACCATCAAGACGAAGTACCTGCAGCTGCCATCGAGCATTCCCGCTCGCGTCCGGGACCTGGCGATCCAGATCACCCAGAACAAGGTGACCGCCTACGACAAGGCCGAAGCCGTCGAGACGTACCTGCGGAACACGTACAAGTACTCGACGGTCGTGAAATCGGCGCCTGCCGGACGCGATCCGGTCGATTACTTCCTGTTCGACCTGAAGGCCGACTTCTGCGAGTACTTCGCGTCGTCGATGGCGGTCATGCTCCGCGAGGTCGGCGTCCCGGCGCGCGTCGTCGAAGGCTTCACCTCGGGCGAGCTCGATGCGAGCAACCGCTACGCGGTGCGCGAGCTGAACGCGCACGCCTGGGTCGAGGTGTACTTCCCGTCGTACGGCTGGATCGAGTTCGAGCCGACGCCCTCGGAGCTCCCGTTCGACCGCGCCGAGACCACGGACTCGGGCACGACGAATCCGGATGGCTCCCCGAAGACCGGTCGCGAGGACAGCTCCGGCCTCCTCGGCCGCGACACCGAGCCCGACCCGGGTATCGGTGGCGTCGACGACACGCCGCCGAGCGGCGTTGGCGGCGACCTCTCGAAGTCGATCGACCCGCGGCCGGGGCTGGCGCTGCTCTCGGCCCTGCTCCTTGCGCTGTTCGTCGGCCTCGTCCGCTTCGAGATGCGCTTCCGCGGGCTCGGCACCATCGATTCCGCCTGGGGCAAGACGCGACTTCTCGGGGCGTATGCGGGCCACGCCGCGCGGCCCTCGCAGACGCCGTACGAGTACGCCGACGCGATCGGCCGCGAGATCCCCGACGTCCACGAGCCGATGCAGACGATCGCGCGCGCCCGCGTGCAGGACCGCTACTCGCCGACGGGCGCGACCGACGCCGAGCGCGATGCCGCCGCGGCGGCCTGGCGCAAGGTGGCGCGGATCTTCGTGACGCTGCTTCCGACGCGGATCATCCGGGCGCTCGCGAAGTTCGTCCGATAGTCGAGCATCCCAACGTCGCGCGCGTGAGCGCGCACGCCGCTGCTTTGGGTGTCGAGATCGCGGTCACGCGCTTCCCGGCGACCACGCGGACGGCGGAGGACGCCGCGCGCGAGATCGGCTGCACCGTCGGCGAGATCGTGAAGAGCCTCGTGTTCCTCGCCGACGGTGCGCCGGTCGTCGTGCTCTGCTCGGGCGCCGACCGCGTGGACGAGGCGAAGCTCCGATCGACGACCGGCGCAGCGACCGTCCGCCGTGCGACGGCGAACGAAGCGAAGCGCGCGACCGGCTACGCGATCGGCGGCGTGCCGCCCTTCGCGCACGAGGCGGAGCTCCGAGTCGTCATCGACGACGGACTGCTCGCGTTCGATACCGTCTGGGCTGCCGCGGGGCTGCCCGACGCCGTCTTCCCGATCGCGCCACCGGAGCTCGTGCGCCTCTCACGAGGAACGGTCGCGGACGTCTCCGTGCCGCACGACGCGCGGTGACGAGGGGCTGGCGGGCGTCCGGGCGCGCAGCCTCGTCCGGAGGGAGCGGTCGCTACCGTGAACGCACGTGACGAGCAAGCGGCCCGGACACCCGCCAGCCCCTGACGGACGCCCACGCGCATGCGCTCATCCTCGCGCATGAGGATCTTCGCCACCGGTACGACCGGCTTCCTCGGGAGCGTCGTCGCGGAGCGGCTGCGCGCGCGTGGCGACACCGTCGTGCAGCTCGTGCGCGATCCGGCCAAGGCCGACCTGCTGAAGAAGACCGGTCGTGACGTGGTCGTCGGCGATCTCGCCGATCCCGACGCGCTGAAGCGCGGCTGCGACGGCTGCGATGCCGTCGTGCACGCGGGTGCCATCTACGAGGTCGGCATCAGCGCGCCGCGGCGCGTCGACATGTACGAGGCGAACGTGAACGGGACCGAGCGCGTGCTCGCCGCTGCGCTCGCGGTCGGCGTGCCGAAGGTCGTGCACGTGTCGTCGATCGTCGTGTTCGGCAACACGAACGGGAAGATCGTGGACGAGGGGTACCGGCGCGCGGACGGCTACACGTCGTACTACGACGAGACGAAGACGCTCGCCCATCGCGTCGCCCTGGGCTTCAACGCGAAGGGTCTCCCGGTCGTCATCGCGCAGCCCGGACAGATCTACGGGCCCGGCGACCACTCCGGGATCGGCGCGCTGCTCCGCCGCGCCGCGGCGGGGAAGCTGCCGGTCCTCACCTTCGGAGACCTCGGGCTCAGCTTCGTCCATGTCGCGGACGTCGCCGGCGGCATCGTCGCGCTCCTCGACCGCGGCCGCGCGGGCCAGTCGTACGTGCTCGGCGGCGAGGCGGTCCGACTCCGGGAGGCGATCCGGATCATGGCCTCGCTCGCGGGGAAGCCCGCGCCGCGGTTCGATGTTCCGCCATCCATCCTGCGGTTCGCCGCGCGGTTGCGGCCCGAGGTCGCCGAGGTCGTGAAGAGCGCCGACGGCGTGACCTTCTGGGCCACCGACGCGAAGGCGCGCGCGGAGCTCGGCTACTCGCCGCGCTCGCTGCGCGAGGGCCTGGTCAGCTACCTGTCGTCGTCGTCCTCGTCATCCTCTTCGAACTCGTCGGAGTAGAACCCGAGCTCCTCGGACTTGAACACGGTGACGAGGAAGTCCTCGCGCTCCGGGTCGTGGGTCTGGACCAGCTCCTCGTCGAGCTGATCGATGAGCTGCTGCAGCTCGTCGTCGGTGAGGTCGACCTCGAGCAGCAGCGTGGCGTTCACCTCGAACCGTCCGTAATGGAGATCGACGCGGCCGACGCGTCGCGCGCCGCCGTAGATCGCGAAGATCTCGCTCGACTCGGTGCGCACGGTGCGCTCGAAGCGCGCGGCTTCCATGAGGCGAGGACCATAGCACCCGCCTTCGCGCTGTCGCCGCTAGGCTCTCACCCGATGGCCCATCCGCTCCACGTCGGCCTCAAGCTCTCGCCCCAGGTCCACCCGATCGCGACCCATCGCGCGGTATGGAAGATCGCCGACGACGGCGGCTTCGATGGCCTCTGGGGCTTCGATCACCTGCAGGCACTCGGGAGCGACCCGGCCCAGCCGATCTTCGAAGGCTGGACGATGCTCGCGGCGATGGCCGCACTGACGAAGCGCGTGCGCATCGGGCTCATGGTCGCGGGCAGTCTGTATCGCCACCCGGGGATGCACGCGAAGATCGGCGCGACCATCGACCACCTCTCGAACGGCCGGCTCGAGTTCGGCATCGGCGCCGGCTGGAACGAGCCGGAGTTCGTGCAGCTCGGCATCGACTTCCCACCGCTCGGCGAACGGCTCGGCCGCTTCGGCGAGGCCGTGCGCGTGATCAAGCGCCTCTGGACGAAAGACCGCGCCAATTTCACGGGCACGTACTTCACGCTCACCGACGCCATCGCCGAGCCGAAGCCCGTGCAGAAGCCGTATCCGCCGATCTGGATCGGCGGCTCCGGCCCGCAGCGCACGCTGAAGATCGTGGCGCGGCACGGTGACGTCTGGAACTCCAACTCGGGAGAGCTCGAGAAGACGGTCTCGCTGTCGAAGATCCTCGACGAGCACTGCAAGCTCGTCGGCCGCGACCCGAACGCCGTGCGCCGATCGGTGCAGTTCCGGCTCGCCACGGTCGACGAGTCCCTCCGGACCGCCGAGTCCTATCTGAAGGCCGGGTTCACCGAGCAGATCGTGATGCTGACGGGGCCCGATCCGGTGCGAGGCGCCGAGTTCGCCGCCAAGGAGCTGTTGCCGCGGATGCGCGAGCTGGGTTAGGCGCCGAGCTTCGCGGTCCGGACCTCGTCCACGTCGGCGAACATCCCGATCTGATCGCGCACCACGTCGGGCACCGGATCGTCGAGCGTGAGGATCATGAGCGCGTCGCCGCGCGCATGGAGGCGGCCGACCTGCATCGACGAGATGTTCACGTCCGAGCCCCCGAGGAGCGTGCCGACGCGGCCCACGAGGCCCGGCTTGTCCTGGTGCTTCGTGAGCAGGAGGTGGCCGTCGATCGGGACGTCGACCCAGAAGCCGTCGATGTAGACGATCCGCGGCTCGCCGCCGACGATCGTGCCGCCCACCGTCGTGCCGCCGACCGCGACCTCGAGGAGGCTCGGGTAGCGCGACTCCTCGGTCTCGCGCCGCTCGACGATGTCGAGACCGCGGGCCTTCGCCTCCGCCAGGGCGTTCACCAGATTCACCCGGCCGGCTTTGAACGTCTCGAGCAGGCCCTTTGCCGCGGCGGCGCGGAGGGCGGTCGGGTCCAGCTCCAAGAGCGCGCCGCGATAGGTCAAGGCCATCGCCTCGGGCCGCGCCGTGATGAGCTGGCCCGCCAAGGCACCGGCGCGCTCAGCGAGCCGGACCCAGTGCATCCCGGACTCGTCCGCCGGCGGGCGCGGCGCGTTCACCGCGTCACTCGGGACCTTTCCGTCGATGACGGCGAGCACCTGCTTCGCGACGTCGACGGCGACGTTCTGCTGTGCCTCGACCGTGGAGCCCGCGATGTGGGGCGTGAGGATCGTGCGCGGCGCGGTCCGGATCCGGGCGTCCGCCGGGATCGGCTCGGCCGGGAAGACGT
>DATCQC010000080.1:0-5522 GCA_036569685.1 Candidatus Limnocylindria bacterium
GAGCTAAGACGTGAAGCCAATCGGCGGTGGCGCAAAGAGCATCCGGCGGCGCATGCCCACGTTGCGGCCGCCAGGCGTGCCCGCGAGCTTGCGGCGCCTGGAAACCACACCCTGTCGGAATGGCTAGCGTTACTTGAGCGATGCAACTTCAGATGCACCTACTGCGGCAGGCAGTCGGGACGATTGACCCGCGATCATGACGTGCCGCTGATACGTGGCGGCAGCCACGGAATCGACAACATCCGACCAGCCTGCGCCCGTTGTAACTCCAAGAAGGGAAGAAACACGGGCGACGAGTTTCGCGCCCGGTTAGCGCGCGATGCTCGGCACCCAGAGCCTGCGGCATGAGCGCGTTCGTCGTGGGCCTCACCGGTCCGATCGGGGCGGGGAAGAGCACGGTCGCGGCGATGCTGCGCGACCTCGGGGCGCGCGTGCTGGACGCGGACGCGATCGCGCGTGACGAGCAGAGCCGCGGCACCACCGGCTACAGCGCGATCGTCCAGCAGTTCGGCACCGAGGTCCTCGGTGAGGATAAGGAGGTGGACCGCCGCAAGCTCGCGGACATCGTGTTCGCCGATCCCCGGCGGCTCGAGCAGCTCGAGCGGATCCTGCATCCGCGGGTGATCGCGCGGATCCTCGAAGCGCGGAAGATGCTGTCGGGCGATCAGATCCTCGTGGTCGAGGCGATCAAGCTCGTCGAGACGTCGCTGCGCAGCGTCTGCGACCGCATCTGGGTCGTGCTCGCCCCGCGGGATGCGCTGCTCACGCGGCTCGCGGCTCGTGGGATGAGCGAAGCGGGAGTGGCGGCGCGGCTCGCGGCCCAGGCGAGCGAGGACGAGTTCCGGCACGCCGCGGACGTCATCATCCAGAACGACGGCGACCGCGACGCACTGCGCGCCGCGGTCGCCCTCGCGTGGTCAACGGTGCGGGTGAAGCGCTAAGGCGCGACCTTCAGCGGGATCGGATAGCCGAAGCGCTTGTAGACCGGCCCGAACGTGCCGCCCTGCGTGACCGCCTGCCGCTGGTCCTGCGCGGCGCGGAGCAGGAACTGGAGCGATCCGCCCGAGGTGATCATGTACGAGATCTGCTCCGCGGTCTGGGCGTCGGTCCGGATGGTGTAGACGGACGCTGTGCGCGCGAGGATCGGCAGGTTCTGGAGGGTTATCTTCGACGCGACGTCCGCGAACCGGTTCTGGTCGGTGCCGGTGAAGAACTTGGTCGGGTCGAACGTGAATGTGTAGAGGAGGTCGACGATGTCGCCCACCTGGATCGCGCCGCCGACCGCGCTTGCGTCAGCGACGGTGATCGACATGACCCGGTAGTCCGGCGTGCCTGCCGGGATCGGCGCGTTCGGCGCCGGCTGCGCGTTCGGCGGGAACACCGTGAACGTCACCGCGCCGGCCGCGGCGAACTTGCCGGGCAGGATCGGCTCGCCCGCGGCGATGGGCTGCTGGACGATCTTGCCCAGGACGTCCTCGGGCTTCGCGAGCGCCGTCGGCGGCGCGAGCTCCACGGGGTACTTCTGGACCTTCACATCCGCGGCGGTCAGGGCGCTGCGGGCGGGCAGGTCTCGCGCGGCGACCAGCACGTCCGTCGTCGCGACGGGCGGGGGCGCCTCGGCCTTCGATCCGGAGGACAGCAAGAACGTCCCGGCGCCGGCCAGGATCGCGATCAGGATGCCGACGATCAGGACGAGCCGCGCACGGCGGCGGGAACGGTCTTCCACGGTCCTTCCAAGCTCCTCTCGAGTTGCTGTCTGAACGTTAGTCGAACAAGGTGGTTATTCGGCAATAGCCCATTCGTGTGATGTGTCGCGCCCGTGTCGGTTCTTGGTGGCGCTGCATCCAGCCTTGGACGCATCGGCGGCAGGTAGCATCAAGGGGTGGCCGCGACCGGCCCGCCGGGAATCGAACGCCCGTTCTAGGATGTACGTGAGGCCGCGATGAGCAGCTCCAGTGAGATCCTCCAGGTCCCCCTCGACCGGCCAGCGGGCCGGGCGGCGTACGACCTCGTCCTTCCGTGGCCGCTCGCGGGCGATCAGCCGACCGCGGCGGCCGAGCTCGCGGCCGGCCTCGCGCGGGGCGACAAGTGGCAGACGCTGAAGGGCGTCACTGGCTCGGGGAAGACGGTGACGATGGCCCAGGTCATCGCGGACTCGGGGCGGCCGGCACTCGTGCTCGCGCACAACAAGACGCTGGCCGCGCAGCTCTACGGTGAGTTCAAGGAGTTCTTCCCGAACAACGCCGTCCAGTACTTCGTGTCGTACTACGACTACTACCAGCCCGAGGCGTACGTGCCGCGCAGCGACACGTACATCGAGAAGGACTCCTCGCGCAACGAGGAGATCGACAAGATGCGGCACGCCGCCACCCGCTCGCTCTTCGAGCGGCGCGACGTGATCATCGTCGCGTCGATCTCGTGCATCTACGGCCTTGGCGCTCCGGTCGACTACGGCGCCGTGACCGTGCGCCTGGTCAAGGGAGAGCGGACGCGCCGGGACACCGTCCTCCGCCATCTCGTCGATATCCAGTACGAGCGGAACGACCAGAGCTTCGTCCGCGGCAAGTTCCGCGTGCGCGGCGACACGCTCGAGGTCCATCCGGCCTACGAGGACCTGGCCGTGCGCGTGGAGTTCTTCGGCGACGAGATCGAGCGCATCACGGAGCTCGACCCGCTCACCGGAGAGGTGCTCGCGGAACGCGATCGCATCGACATCTATCCGGCCCGGCACTTCGTCACGCCACGCGAGAAGCTGAACGAGGCGATCCGGGACATCGAGGCCGAGCTGCAGGTGCGGACCGACGAGCTGAAGGCCGCCGGGCGCCTCCTCGAGGCCCAGCGCCTGCTCCAGCGGACGAACTTCGACCTCGAGATGCTTCGCGAGACCGGGACGTGCCACGGGATCGAGAACTACTCTCGGCACCTGGCGCGCCGTCCCGCCGGGAGCCGGCCGTGGACGCTGCTCGACTACTTCCCGCCTGACTTCCTCATGTTCATCGACGAGTCGCACATGTCGATCCCGCAGGCCCGCGGCATGTTCTTCGGCGACAAGGCGCGGAAGGACATCCTCGTGGAGTACGGCTTCCGGCTCCCGAGCGCGCTCGACAACCGGCCGCTCACGTTCAAGGAGTTCGAGGACCGTCTGGACCAGACGATCTTCGTGTCCGCGACGCCAGGCCCGTACGAGCTCGAGCGGACGCCGGTCCTGGTGGAGCAGATCATCCGGCCGACCGGCCTGGTCGACCCCGAGATCGACATCCGGCCCACCGACGGCCAGATCGACGACCTGCTCGGCGAGATCAACCTCCGCGTCCAGCGCGGCCAGCGCTCCATCGTCACGACCCTCACGAAGAAGATGGCCGAGGACCTCGCCGACTACCTCCGCGAGATGGGCGTCAAGGTCCACTACCTCCACTCCGAGATCGAGACCATCGAGCGCGTCGAGATCCTCCGCGACCTGCGGCTCGGCGTGTACGACGTCGTCGTCGGCGTGAACCTCCTGCGCGAGGGCATCGACCTCCCCGAGGTCACCCTCGTGGCGATCCTGGACGCCGACAAGGAGGGGTACCTGCGCTCCGAGGGCTCGCTCATCCAGGTGATCGGCCGGGCCGCGCGGCACGTCGAGGGCCGGGTGGTCATGTACGCCGACCGGCGCACCGCCTCGATGGACAGGGCGATCAACGAGACCGAGCGCCGCCGGAATCTGCAGATCGCCTACAACAAAGAGCACGGGATCGAACCGACCAGCATCATGAAGGCGATCCGTGAGGTCGGCATGCGCCTGCGGCAGGTCGCGGAGATCGAGGGCGGCTACGAGCGCCGCGGGCGCCCGGTCGGCGCCGGCGAGCTCCCGCCGGACGAGCTCGCACGGCTCATCAAGGACCTCGAATCGCAGATGAAGGAGTCGGCGAAGCAGCTCGAGTTCGAGCGCGCGGCGGCCCTCCGGGACGAGGTCGTCCAGCTGCGCGGGATCCAGGTGCTCGAGAAGGGTCCAGAAGGTGCGTTCGCGGCGGAGCCGAAGACGACCAAGCGCGTCGTCCGGCGGAGGAGGGGGATCTAGTGGTGCTCGGAGTGCTCGCGACCGTCGGGGTCCTCGGTGCCATCGTGGGCGCGATCGTCATCGCGGTGCGGGGCGGCCGCGGCGCGCTCGACTTCGCTCCGCGGAACCTCGTGCGGGTGTATCTCTACATCGCGTCGATGGCCGGGATCATCGTGCTCGTCGTCGGACTCTCGGGTGTGCTCACGGCGGGCTTCGCCGCAGCGTTCGGCAACCCCTTCGTGTATGGCGACACCTCGTCCATTTCGCCGGTCCCGGCGTGCGCGCCCACGACCGACCCGAACAACCCCGTGAAGTGCGTGCCCGGTGGCACGGCAGCGGATTCGCAGAGCATCGCGGCGCAACAGCAGCGCGAGCAGGACCGGCGTCGCGCCGACGACCTCATCCGCGGCCTCACATTCACGGTCTTCGGCGCCCTGTTCTGGGGCGCGCACTACGCGGCTCGGCGTGGGGTGATGGCCTCGGACGAGCTCACCTCAGGTCTTCGCCGCGGCTACCTGATGCTCGGCACGGTGATCTTCGGGATCACGACGGTCATCCTGCTGCCGACCGGCATTTACCAGGCGCTTTCCTATCTGATCCTGCCCGCGGCGAACGGCGTGTTCCGGCAGGGCGTCGGCGATTCGCTGCCCGGCGGCCTCGTGACGCTGCCGGTGTGGCTCATCTACCTGTGGCTCGTCGTGCGCGATCTGCGCGCCGTGCCGGCGCTCCCGGCCACCATCGCCTAGATGCCGCTCGACCACATCCACGTCAAGGGCGCGCGGGAGCACAACCTCAAGAACGTCGACGTGAAGATCCCGCGCGACAAGATGGTGGTGATCACGGGGCTCTCGGGCTCGGGCAAGTCGTCGCTCGCGTTCGACACGATCTACGCGGAGGGGCAGCGGCGGTACGTCGAGTCGCTGTCCGCGTACGCCCGCCAGTTCCTCGGCCAGATGGAGAAGCCCGATGTGGACTTCATCGAGGGCCTCTCGCCGGCCGTGTCGATCGACCAGAAGGGCGCGACCCGCAACCCCCGGTCCACCGTCGGGACGGTGACCGAGATCTACGACCACCTCCGGCTGCTGTTCGCGCGCGTGGGCGTGCCGCACTGCCCGAACCACGGCATCCCGATCGTCGCGCAGCACGTCCAGGAGATCGTCGACCAGATCCAGGCGTACCCGGAGGGCGCGCGCCTCCTCATCCTCGGGCCGCTCGTCCGTGACCGGAAGGGCGAGCACCAGCAGCTCCTCGTCACCGCGCGGCGCGGCGGCTTCGCGCGCGTGCGGGTGGACGGCTTCGTCCGCGATCTTTCGGAGGACATCGTCCTCGACAAGATGAAGAAGCACTCGGTCGAGGTCGTCGTCGATCGCTTCGTCGTCCGCCGGGGCCCCGAGGCCGAGGCCGATCGTGCCCGGCTCACCGACTCCGTGGAGACGGCGCTTCGCCTGGGCGAGGGCCTCGCGCTCGTCGCGGATGCTGGAGA
>DATCQC010000081.1:0-2931 GCA_036569685.1 Candidatus Limnocylindria bacterium
GTCATCGTGGCCGCGGGCATCCGGATCGACTTCATCAACGATCCACGCGGCGACGGGCT
Organism: Candidatus Limnocylindria bacterium; assembly: GCA_036569685.1. Lineage (GTDB taxonomy): Bacteria > Chloroflexota > Limnocylindria > P2-11E > P2-11E > UBA4735. Next base: position 60 of record DATCQC010000081.1, read on the forward strand.
CCTCCAGCTCGCGCCGCCGATCGCGGTCGGCTTCACGGTCTTCTGGATCGTCGGCATGAACAACGCCCTCAACTTCATCGACGGCCTCGATGGCCTCGCCGCCGGCGTCGCGGCGATCGCCGCGCTGGCGCTCGGCGCCACCGCCCTCCTGCCCGCCGTGAACGAGCCGTTCGTGGCCTGGATGAACTTCACGCTCGCGGGCGCGATCGCCGGCTTCCTCGTCTTCAACTTCCACCCGGCGAAGGTCTTCCTCGGCACGACCGGCGTCGCGTTCATCGGGACGATGCTCGCCGTGCTGTCGATCTTCGGCACTGCGAAGGTCGCCGCGGCCCTCCTCGTCCTGGGCGTCCCGATCCTCGACACCTTCTACGTGATCGTCCGCCGCCTCGTGACCGGGCAGGCGCCGTTCGCTCCGGACCGCGGCCACTTCCACCACAAGCTCCTCGATGTCGGGCTCTCGCACCGTCAGGCCGTGCTGCTCATCTACGCGATCACGCTCGGCCTGGGCGCGCTCGCGTTCATCTCGAGCGGCCGCGCGCAGATCTACTCGTTCGTCGGGTTGCTCGCGGTGTTCGGCATCGCGGTGCTGGCGCTGTCGCAACGGAGCGCGAAAGCGGAAGAGCTCGACCCGAACCTGTACCCGGAGAAGGCGGAGTAGCGGCCGGCCTGTCCGTGCCTCGTGCGGCGGCCTTTTAGCCGCGCATGCCGGCCGCGACCGCGCCCAGGAACGCGCGAGGACTCCGATCCGCTTCGAACTCGCTCAGTTGACGGCCGAGCTCGAGCAAGGACCCGAAGCTCGCATGAGAGGACGGCTTCGGCCGGACCCGGAACGGGCTGCGCAGGACGCACTTCTCGATCTCTTCGACCATCTGACTGTTGTGGACAAAGCCGATACCGCTTTCGACGTTCTGGAGAGTCGCACCGGGATGGCCACCCCAGGAAGTCGTGCCGAGGGCGAATCCGTAGGCGCCCCAGATATTCAGGCCGACCGTCCCGTACCGCAGCCGGGCGATCGCTCGTTCCACCGCGGCGCTCGATCGACGGTCGGCCACGGTTCGTGGGTGCACGATGACCGTGGCAACGAGGGTGCCCCAGAGCCGCTCGTTCGCGAACTCGACGGCGGCATCGAGGAAGGCCGTCGGCTCTTCGACATCGAGGGGTGTCTCGGAGAGCACCGAGCAGAACGCCTCATCCGTGAAGGACCGCTCGTCGGTGTCGGCTGCTCGCAGCCCGGTGACCAGTGCCCAAGGGAGGACGTCGTCCGATCGTTCGCCGAAGGTCTTGACGCTTCGATCCGCCGTGCGGGCCTGCCAGCGCTCCGCGGCGCCAGGGTAGTGGCCTCGGCGGGTAGGCACCCGGGACAGCACGGCGCCGAGGGCGTCGAGGAACTGCTGCCGTTGGGCCCAGCGCGATGAGGTGATCAGCATCGCCGCCGCGTTGCAGTTGGAACCGGCGTTGTTGACCAACGCACCCGCTACGGCGTCCGCCTGATAGGCGAGATCGGACGTCGAATAGGGACCGGGGACGACGATGACCGGTGAGATGTTTCCGAGTTCCGACGTGATCGGCTTCTTGAGCGCGGGGTCGAGCGCGCGGACCCGACGCTCGCGGTCAGCGCCCCAGACGATCGCGTCATGCGTGCGCGCCGATCCGGTGATGTGCACCTCATCGACGCCCGGATGCTGTGCGAGGTATGCGCCGACCTCGGCGCCCCCGTAGGCGACGGCCAGGAACCCGGCCTGGATCGCGTCCGCGAATGCATCCTCGATGAATGGCCCGAGGTATGCGTTCACCGGATGCATCTTGAGCAGACAGACCTTGCCCTCGTTGAACAGCTTGCTGACGCAGTCAAGGGGTCCGATCGCGTTCACGTTGCCGGCGCCGAGTACGAGGACCACGGCCGGGCGGCGAGCGGGCTCGCGGTAATAGCGCGCCCGCGTGCGTGCCAAGTCGTCCGGTTCGATCCCTGGCTGCAGGTGGAGCTCCGCGGCCACCCGCGGGAAGAACACGCCGTCCGAACGTGCGAGCGGAAAGATCTGCACGGCGGTCCTCCCGTCAACGGTCCGTCCGATCGCGCCGACGCGGGTCGTCCCGGTCCGCGCGATCTCGGCGAGCGCGTTCTTGGTCGCCCGGAGGCCCCGGAGGACGAAATATGGGCCGAGCACCCACTCCTCCGCTTCGATCCGGCTCCCCGGTCGGCCGCCCTTTGCGCTCGCAGCGGCAACCGCCGTTTGAGCGGACACCCGTCCGTAGCCCTCGAGCATGCTTTGGGCGAGCGCGATGCGTTGGTCGACGGACAGCCCGGTGAATGTCTCTGCCCCGCGACGAAGCCGCGCGATTGTCGCGTCGAGACCGTCGCGGGTCGCAGCCCCGAGGTTGTCCGCAATCGTCATCGCGTTGATCCTGAGCGGACGATAGCAGTGGGATCGGTCGGCGCTTGGCCACGCGAGACGGCTGTCGTCGACCAACGCGGAGCGCTCGCGCTCGTATCGTCATCGACATGCCGAAGTCCGCGAATATCAAGGTCGGGACCTGCAGCTGGACCGATCCGACGCTCATCGCGTCGGGCTGGTACCCGGAGAAGATCGCGAAGAAGGCCGACGAGCGACTGCGCTTCTACGCGGACCGCTTCCCGGTCGTCGAGAACGATGCCGCGTACTACGCGCTGCCGGACCCGAAGCAGGCCCAGCTCTGGACGGAGCGCACACCGGACGGCTTCACGATGGACTTCAAGGCCTTCGGCTCGATCACGACGCACCCGATCGATCCGAAGCGGCTGCCGAAGAACATCCGCGAGACCCTGCCCGCCGCCGCGCAGGAGAAACGTCGCCTGTACCCGAAGGATCTGCCGGCTGAGATCCGCGACGAGATC
>DATCQC010000082.1:0-2731 GCA_036569685.1 Candidatus Limnocylindria bacterium
TCTACAACGGCTACCTCCTCACCGTCTCCGCGCTGCTGATCCTCGCCGGCGCGCTGAACGACTTCTATGGCCGCAAGCGGATGTTCACCATCGGGCTTGCCGGCTTCCTTGCCACGAGCCTCCTCTGCGGCCTCGCGCCGAACATGGAGCTGCTCATCCTGTTCCGCGTCCTGCAGGGTGTCGCCGGCGCCCTGCTGGTGCCGGGCTCGCTCGCGCTCCTCACCGTCACGTTCAGCGGCGAGGCGCAGGGTCGCGCGTTCGGCCTCTGGGCCGCGGCGTCCGCGGCGACGACGATCCTCGGCCCGTTCGTGGGCGGCATCCTCGTCGATGGCATCTCGTGGCGGGCGGCGTTCCTCATCAACGTGCCGCTCCTCATCGTCGCGCTCTGGGCGACCAGGACGTTCGTGACCGAGAGCCGCGACCAAAGTTCGACCGGACGGTTCGACTGGCTCGGCGCGCTCGTCGTCGCCCTGGCGGTCGGCGGCCTGTCGTTCGGCGCGATCTACGGGCAGCAGCGCGAGTGGAAGGACCCGCTCGGCTTCGTCATGCTCGGCATCGGCGCGGTCGCCACGATCGCCCTGCCGATCCTCATGACCCGGCGGGCCCATCCGCTCATCCCGCCAGACCTCTTCCAGTCGCGCAACTTCACGGTCACGAACATCTCGACGTTCCTCATCTACGGCGCGCTCTACGTGCTCGGGTACTTCATCACGCTCTTCGTGCAGGGGACCATCGGGTTCACCGCCGCGGCGGCGGGGCTCGCGTTCATCCCGTCCGGGCTGTTCCTCGTGTTCCTGAGCTCGCGGTTCGGGGCGCTGGCCGGGAAGTACGGTCCGAAGGCGTTCATGGCCGTGGGCCCGGCGCTCATGTGCCTCGGGACGCTCTGGTACCTGCGGGTGCCCGCGACGACGAGCCCGTGGCTGTTCTCGTTCGGCGATCCCGGCACGTACCTGCCGCCGCCCAGCTGGCTCGTCGACTTCCTGCCGGCGACCCTGCTGTTCGGCTTCGGGCTCTCGATCATGGTCGCGCCGCTCACCACGGCGCTCATGACGAGCGTGCCGTCGCGGAACTCCGGCGTCGCGTCGGCGATCAACAACGCGATCTCGCGGGTCGGCCCGCAGCTCGCGGGCGCAGTGATCTTCATCGCGATCACCACGAGCTTCTACGCCGGGCTGCACCAGCGGGTGCCGGCGATCAACGTGGATGACCCGGAGGTCAGGAAGACGTACGCGCCCCTCAATGTGAAGGACGAGTGCGGGCCGAACGTTCCGTGCCCGCAGGTGGCCGCCGAAAGGGTGCAGGCGCAGCGCGAAGCGTCCACCGATGCGTTCCACCTCGCGATGTTCATCGCGGCGCTCCTGCTCGCCGCCGGCGCCGCCACCAACGCGCTCGGCATCCAGAACCGGCCCGCACCCGCGGCGGCGGAGCCCGCGAAAGCGGCGGCTTAGAGGCCGAGCGGCATCAGCGCGTCGGCGAGCTGCTTGCGATGCTCGGCGGTCTCGAAGTCGAGCAGCGGGTTCGACGGCAGGAGGTGCTCGGTGATCGCGTTGTCCTTACGGACGTAGATCGCGGGGTAGATCTCGCCCGCTGGATTCGCTTCGACCGCGACCGCGACGCCGTCCTGGCCCTCGCTGTCCACGAACAGCTGCAGCGGCAAGATGCCGTCGTCGATGATCCCGCGAGCAGGGTCAACGAGGATGGTGCGCGACAGGTACGACTTCTGGAGCCACAGCTCGGGTGCCCGGGTCGCTTCCGCGAGGACATAGCGGACCACGTCGTCCTGCTGGAGTTGCGGCCGCGCGGGGTCGATGCCGAAGTACCGCTGCGCGATATATCGGGCGAGGATCCGCCCGTTATACCGATGCCCGCCGACGCCGCCGGAGCTGCTCGGGATGCCGTGCTTCTTCAGGCCGGGGGCGCCCTGGGTCAGCGTGCCCGCCATGTAGGTGTCTGGCAGACCGATGGATTCGAAGTGCGGCGTCAGGGCGGGAATGTGCGTGCGGCCCGAGGTCTGCGCGCCGAGCTTGCGAAGATCGCCGAGCGGCGAGGTGAAGCCGGTGGTCGCGATGACGTCGTCGACCTCGAAGATGAGTGGGCCGCCGCCGTCGCTGCGCATCGTGCGGACTCGGAACCCGGCCGGCGTCCGCGCGATCTCGTCGATCGATGCGTTCGCGAGGATCACCCCGCCTCCCAGAACGTGGTCCTCATACGGCTGGACGTACCGGGCCCGCACGCCGACGAGCGATCGCGTAACGACCGACAGCGCGACGGGGCGGGGTGACGCGAGGACGATCTGCTTGGCCCATGGAAGCAACCCGTTCGCGAGCTCGAACGCGGAGACCTCCTTCCCGATGATGAAGATCCGCTTCCCCGAATACGTCTCAGGCGCACGCGTGTCCGCGTAGTGCGGCACCGCATCGAGGCCGGGGATATCCGGCTTCCACGGCTCGGCCATCCCGAACGCGAAGACCGGCACGCGGCACCGGTACTCGCCGTCGGCGGTCTCGAGCACGAATCCCTCGCCGTCGCGGCGCGTCCCGGTCCAACGGCACCCGTAGCGCACCGCGAGCCCGGCATCGCGGGCGAACGTCGCGAGGTTCTGCTCCATCTCGGCGCGAGCGGGGAAGTACGACGTGCCGTCCATGAGCCCGGGCTGGATCGCGCGCAGCCGGTCCTCGTCGCCGATGAGGGAGTTCCAGTCGTAGCGCTCGTAGTAGCGCGACCCGCGCTC
>DATCQC010000083.1:0-2107 GCA_036569685.1 Candidatus Limnocylindria bacterium
GCGGTGCGGGCTGCGGCGCGGCCGGTGCCGGCGCGACATCGACGTCTTCGACGACCGCCGATCGCTCGGGCTGCACGATCGTCGGCCGGGAGAACGGCTGGGCCGGAGCCTGGTACGGCTGGGCCGGAGCCTGGTAGGGCTGCGCCGACACGGGCGGGGGCGACACGGGTGCCGACGCCATGACGTTCGACGCCGGGGCCGGAGCCGGTGCGGCCGGACGTTGCTCCGGCGGCGCCTGATAGACGGGAGGCGCGACGTACGGAGCCGGCGGGTTGTCCGGCCGTGCCGGTGCCGGCGTCTGCACAGCCGGTTGCGGCGGTGACGGCGGGACGTACGCCGGTGCCGGCGTCTGGACCGCCGCCGGTGCCGGCGCGGGCGCCGGCGTAGCGCGGATCTCCGCGACGAGCTCCTTGAACACGCCGCGCAGCGCCTCGGCCGCGGCCGTGCGCATCTCCGACATCGGGATCGTGGCGACCGGCCCGGCCGCGCGCGGTGCGCCGCTCGGCACCGCTTCGGTGATCGCTCGGCGCAACGCGTCGCGCTCGATGCGCATCGCGTCGAGCTCGCCGGCGAGCTCCGGCCGCTGGGCTCGCGCCTCCTCGGCGATCGCCTCGGCCGTGACGCGGGCGCGCTCGCGGATCTGGTTCGCGGCGCGAAGCGCCGCCGAGAGGGAGTCCTGGACCTGCTCGTCGAAGTCCTCGTACACGGCGATGCGCCGGCGCGCGGCCTCGAGCTCGCCCTCGAGCTGGGCAACGCGGAGCGCCAGCTCGCGCACGCGCGTCGCGAGCGATCCGATCATGTCGTCCGCGGCCAGCGGCGTGCTGTCCTGCGGCCGGCCAGCATCAGTCAACGTCGCACCTCTCTACGGATCGCGCGACCGCCCGTCCGGAAGCGAGGTCGCGCGCGGCCTCGGTGAACGCTCGATGCGTGCCGCGACCGTTCGTGGAAGCAAGCGTACACAACGGTAGCAACAGTTCGGAGGTCAATCGCGGGTCAAGTCCCTCTCAGTGCGCCGCTCGTCCACAGGCCGTCCGAAGTGTTCAGCTCCGCGAACGCGTCGACGACGGCCGGGTCGAAGGCCCGTCCGCGCTCCGCGATGAGGAGCCCAAGGGCTTCCGCCGGACGGAGGGCGGCACGATACGGACGCTCGCTGGTCATGGCGACGAAGGCGTCGGCGACGCTGAGGATGCGAGCGCCCTGCGGGATCTCCTGTGCCGAGAGCCGATCCGGATAGCCGCTCCCGTCCCACCGTTCGTGGTGCGCGCGCACGAGCCGCGACGCGTCGCCGAGGAACGCGAGCGCGGCGAGGATCGTTTCGCCCAACGCGGGATGCCGCCGGACGACCTCCCGCTGGTCCTCGGTGAGCTCGCCCGGGATCTCGAGCACACGCCGGTCGATGCCGAGCTCGCCCACGTCGCGGAGGAGCGCCGCGACGTAGATGTCGTCACGCGCGGCCGGCTCGACGGCGAGCCGGAACGCGTCCACGATGCGCGCGCGCGATTCGCGCTCGCCGCCGATCGACGCACCGCGGGTGTGCGCGACGACGGCGGCGAGTCGCCGCTCGACCGCGGGACCCGGAGCGATCGACGCGGGCGGGGTGTACGCGCTCGCGAGCAGCGTCGCGGCCTGATCGCACAGCTTGACGAGCAGCTGCAGGATGCCGGCCGTCAGCCCTTCACGCTGCGGCTCATGGACGAAGAGGTAGAGCCCCTGCCCTCGCACCGGGATGAGGGCGGTCGCGCCGGCCCGAAGGAATGACGGGATCTGGATCCGCCGTTCCCGGGCGCCGTCGGTGATGACGACGGCGACCCCGCGGTGCCGGACCTCGTCGACCAGCGCCACGCAGCCTCGCTCGACCTCCGCCGCGGTACGCCCGATCGCGTAGAGGACGCGGGATCCGCCATCGGGAAGGTCCTGCAGCACGGCGACGTCGTGAGCGATCGCGATATCGCGGGCGCTCCGGGCGAGCCACGTGGCCACCTGCATCTCGGAACGCTCCGCGCTATGCGCCTCGAGCAGCCCCGCGAGGGCGCTGCGCTGCGCCTCGATCGCCTGGCCGCCGCGGATGCGGACCGCGGTCGTGCCGACCTGATCACCGACCCGCGCG
>DATCQC010000084.1:0-3748 GCA_036569685.1 Candidatus Limnocylindria bacterium
CGACCGTGTTGATCGAGATCCCGAGCTCGAACGCGATCTCCTTCTGCGTCATGCCTCGCGCGAGGCACTCAAGCGTCGCGCATTCGCGTGCGGTCAGTGGTCGCGGGTGCGACGCCGGCGATCGCCTCACGGTTCGATCCACTCCCCCCAGGCTCCGTCGTGCCACACGCGCCGACACGGTGGCCAACGGGCGCCGCGCGTGGCCGGGGCGGGTGCGGCGCCCATCCCAGCCAAGAGCCGCCACACCGGGGCACACGCGCGTTCTCGGGCCGGTCACCACGAGCACCGTCGCTCACGCCACACCGTCCGCAATGTCGGCTAGGTCCTCGATGCCCTCGATTGCGATCCCGGCGAGTGTTCGATATTGCGGTTCAGACCCCGGTCGGGACCGCAGCGTCGTAGACGTTGAAGCGTCCGAACCTGCTCGCCAGAACCGCTGCCACGTTGATTGCGGTTGCGGTGATCGGCTGGATTTGCAGGCTACCGCTCATGGCGTTGGCGGAAGTATTCGTCGGGTCCGATGCGGCGTATCAGGTGGAAGGATCCTCGGCGTTCTGCTGGGGCTTCCTCTGCATCCTTGATCCCCTGAAGCCGGAGATCGTCGAAGTGGACTCGAGCGCGACCGCGACGCCACTACCCGATGCGTATCGAGCAGCCCCGCCGCTGGCTGCGCCATAGCGAGACCCGCGGGTCAGGCGACGATCGGCTGAGTGAACGCGCGGATCCGCTTGGCCGATACGAGATCGCCCTTGGCGTCATACAGCTGGAGGGCCTGGGCGAGGATCGGTGCAGCCTCCGTCGGTCGTGCGGATTCGCGCAGGACCGCGGCGAGCGCCGACAGTGCGTCCGCCTGCTCGACCGGGGAGTCGCTCATCTGGACGATGCGCACGGCCTCACGGGCGGTCGCCTCGGCCTCGGAGACCGCGCCGCTCCGCGCCCGGATCTTCGCCCGCAGCGCGCGCCACCGGTACTGCGCGTCGAAATCGTCCGCTGACGCGATCTCCTCACTCACGCGGCTGAGCGTTTCGGCCTCGTCGTACCGGCCTTGCGCGAACACCGCTTCGCCGAGGATCGCGGCCAGGGTCGAGCAGGTCGCGCGCTCGCCCATCATCCGGAAGGTCTCGTACGCCGGCCGCATGCGCTCTTCGGCCGCCACGGGATCGCCGGCAAGCAACTCGACACGTCCGGAGTAGATGGATACGGCCGTCGCCTGCACCTTGGCCCCGAGGTCCTCGAGGGCCGCTCGGCCGCGGCGATACAACAACCGAGCCCGCTCGAAGTCGGCTCGCATGGCGTAGAGCTGGGCCAGCGCGTTCATGAGCATCGCCTCTGAGCGCTGGTCGCCGTGTGCACCGGCGAGCAGGTCTTCGCATCGGGCGATCGCACGTTCGGCCGGCTCGGGGCCGTAGAGCAGGCACAGCCCCAGCACTGGCAGCGATCGCGTCTCCTGGCGTCGATCTCCGGCCGACCGGGCCTCCGCGATCGCGCGCTCGACCGACTCGCGGCCGGCTTCGAACCGCCCGACCCCGCCGTGGATGTTCCCGAGCAGCCGCCAGGCACGCGCCGACGATGCGTGATCCTCGGCTTTGGCGAAGACGTCGATGGCCTGACGAGTCTGGGCCAGCGCTTTCTCTTCCCAGCCCATCGGTTCGGTCGATTTGCGGACGAGCAGTTCGACCAGGGTCAACGCAGTGAGCAGCGGGACGTCGCCGAGCGCGGTCGCTCCGTCGATGGCGGTCCGAAGCACGTCCGCGGCACGACTGAAGTCTCCCTTCTCGCGAAGCGTCTCTCCAAGATCGACCGCGAGCTCGATCCGGCCGCGGTCGTCCGAGGGCAACACCGACATCGCGCGTTCGATGAGGTTCGCCGCAGCGGGAATGTCGCCGCGCGCGATCGCCCGGCGGCCCGATGCGGCGAGTCGTGCGGATGCGCGGATCCCGACCGCGACGGCCTTCTGGTCGATCGGTCCGAGCTCGCCCATGAAGCGATATGACTGCTCGAGGTGATACCCGACGATCTCTTCGAATTCCAGCATGCGGGGACCCGCGACCTGCTCGAGCCAGTTGCCGAAGCGCTCGTGCAGGTCTGCGCGCGCGCGCTTCAGCAGCCGTTGATACGCGGCGTCGCGGAGCAATGCGTGATGGAACCGGTAGGCCGAGTCTCCGGGGAAGGCCGACTCCACGAGGTGCAGCAGCTGCTTCGCGTTGAGGCTCTCGATGCTCACCGGAGCACGCTCGCGGATCGCGGACGGCGCCAGCTCCTCGACGGCCCGCCTCTGGAAGACCGCGCCCGCGACCGAGCCGGTCTCGAGGACGGCCTTCTCCTCCGGGGGGAGCTTGTCGACACGCGCTGAGAGCAGCGCCGCGATGGTCGGAGGCACCTCCGCATCGGCGACGGCCCCCTGGACGGTCCAGCCGCCAGTCGGGTCAACGCGAAGGAAGCCATCGTCGATGAACGAGGACACGATCTGCTCGACGAACAGCGGATTCCCTTCCGCAGCCTTGGCGATCTTCTGTTGCGTGATCGCGGGCAGGCCGATCGGTCCGAGGATGTTCTCCACGATGCGCGCCCCGTCCTCGTCCGACAGCGGCGTGAGAAAGATGCTCGTGGCGTTTGGCTTGCCCTGGAGCCAGCGCGGATGTTCATCGAACAGGTCCGGGCGGGCGGTGTTCAGCACGACGACCGGGGCCTTGGCTACCCCGGCGACGTGCGCGATGAGCTCGAGCATCGTCGTCTCGGCCCAGTGGATGTCGTCGAACACCATGACCAGCGGATGGTCACGGGCAACGTGCTCCGCGAACTTCGTCGCGGCCCAGTACGTCTCTTGGATCGGGAAGACGCCGGCCTGGAGCCCCATCGCGACCGCGAGCCGATCGACGACGTCGGCCGAGTCGGGCCCGAGCAGCGCGCGGAGCTTCGCGATCGCGTCCGCTGGGCTGTCCGTCTCGGTGATCGTTGCGGCTTGGCGGACGACCTCGCGGAGCGGCCAGAACGTGATGCCGTCCCCATACGACAGACAGTGCCCGCGCAGCACGGTCAGTGCGCCGTCCGTGCCGGAGATGAAGGCCTCCACCAGCCGGGTCTTGCCCAGACCAGCTTCGCCCAGCACGGTCACCACCTCGCAGCTCCGCATGGCGACGGATCGCTCGAATGCGGACCGCACGAGCGCGAGCTCGGCCTCGCGTCCGACCATCGGCCGGTCGAGCCGTCGGGCGACGCCGATCTCGCCGCGGACCGCATTCAGCTGGTACGCCGGGACCGGCTGCGACTTGCCCTTCAGGGTGAGCGGCTCGACGGCCTGAACCTCGACGGCATCGCGCACGAGCTCGTAGGTCGGCTGCCCGATGAGGGTCTGCATCTCGCCGGCCGCCTGCTCGAGCCGGGCGGCAACGTTGACCGGGTCTCCGGTGACCAGACGCTGTCCTGTGCTCGCGTCGTCGGCGACGACCTCGCCCGTGTTCACGCCGATCCGATTGGCCAGGGTCGCGCCCCAACGCGACATGAGCTCCTCGTTCAGGCGCTCGAGCGCACGCTGCATGTCCCAGGCTGCTCGGCAGGCGCGCAGTGCGTCGTCCTCGTGCAGCCTCGGCAGGCCGAAGACCGCCATGACAGCGTCACCGATGAACTTCTCGACCGTGCCGCCGTGGCCTTCGATGATCGGCCTTCATCGCGTCGAAATAGCGTCCGAGGATCTCGCGGAGGGACTCTGAGTCCAGGCGCTCACCAAGGGCGGTCGATCCCTTGAGGT
>DATCQC010000085.1:0-8368 GCA_036569685.1 Candidatus Limnocylindria bacterium
GGGCATTCCGCCGACGGAACGGACAAGTTCGCGAGCCTGAAGATCAAAGCCCTCGATGCGCCGGCCGATGCCGGGGGCGCGCCGGCCGTCGCGGGCAGCATCGCGGTGCTCTGGTGCAAGGTGCGCGAGATCAGCGAGACCGGTGACCACCTCCTGTTCACCGGCGAGGTCGTCGCCCACCGGGTCGACCAGGCGAAGATCGACGCGCTCCTGCGCTATCGCCGGCGGTACGCCCACATCGGGCACGAGACGAGCGTCGAGGCGCCGGAGGGGTACCCCACGTGAGCGAGAAGGAGAGTCGGGCCCTCGTCGCGCTCGCGTGCCGGGTCATGGCCGCGGCAGGCCTGTTCGACATGCACGGGCACATCAGCCTGCGCGACGGCGACGTCGCGTACATCAACGGACGTCGCGCCTCGCGGGTCTCGGTGACGCCGGCGCAGGTCGCGGTCGTGAAGATCGCTGACGGCACGGTCGTGACCGGCGAGCCGCCGGCCGAGACGCCCCTGCATCTGGGCTGCTACCGCGCCCGGCCCGAGATCCGGAGCGTTTCGCACTTCCATCCGCTCGCCGCCACCGCGTTCGCGACGGTGGGAAAGCCGCTCGTCACGGCGTTCAACGCCGGAGCGCCATTCGGGAAGGCCGTCCCGGTCTACGACGACCCCGATCTCGTACGGAACGATCAGCAGGGAACGGCGCTCGCGAAAGATCTCGGCGCGCACCGCGCGGTGCTGCTCCGCGGCCATGGTGTCGCCGTCGTCGCGGACGACGTCCCCAGCTGCGTGACGCTGTCGCTCTACCTCGAGGAGAACGCGAAGCGGCTCGCCTACGCGATGACCATCGGCGATCCCAAGCCCTACACCGACGGTGAGATCACGCGCGTGGCCGCGAGCCTGTGGCAGCCGTTCGTGATCGAGAAGACCTGGATCGACGCCCAGGAGCGGGCGCGCCGGGCCGGCGCCCTGGACGACCTGCCCTAGCGGGACTCAGTCGGCGAAGGAGCTTGCCGGCGCCTGCGCGCCCTCGCGGTCTGCATGACCGCGTAGCGGCACGTCACGCATGAACAGCGAGGCCACGAAGGCGATGACGATGAGCCCGGTCGCGACGAGGAAGGCATCGTGAAGCGCGGCGGAGATGGCGGCGCGCGCCGCGAGCGGCACGGTCGCCCCGCCCAATTCGGTATCTACCCCGACGCCGGTGGTCGCGAGGCCGTGGCTGAGGATCGTGCCTAGCAGGGCGAGGCTAGCGGTCGCGCCCATCTGGCGCCAGAACTGGAGCTGACTCGAGGCCACGCCGATCACGGAGATCGGCACGGCGCTCATGAGCGCGTTCTGGTAGAGCGGCATGGCGAAGCCGGTCCCGACGCCGATCAGCACGATGTCCCGGACAACGTCGCCTTCCGCGCTGCCCGGAGCGACCTGCGTCAGCAGCCACATGCCCACGGCCTGCAGCGCCACGCCGGCGGTCCCGATGAACCGGTAGCTCGTGAGTCGGCTGATGAGCTGGCCTGTGGTGACACTGCCCACGAGCATGCCGAGCATCATCGGCGTGACGAGCTTGCCCGAGGCCGAGGCGCTGAGCCCGAGCTCGCCCTGATAGACGAGCGGCACGAACAGCGACACGCCGAACATCCCGACGGCGCTGAAGAAGCCAACAACGATCGCGGTCGTGAACGCGGGCACCCGGAACAGCGCGAACGGGATGATCGGGTGGCGCTCGCGCCGCTCGATCCGGACGAAGATCGCGAGCGCGACGAGGGCGATCGCCAGCAGTCCAAGCACGAGCGGCGAGCTCCAGTCATGGTCGCGGCTGAGCGAGAGCGCGGTCAGCAGCGGCACGACGGTCGCGGCCAGCGTGATCGCCCCGACCACGTCGATGTCGCGGCGCGAGGCGCTCGTGCGCACCGCGGGCATCCCGCGGATGATCACCGCGAGCGCCGCGAGCCCGAGCGGCAGGTTGATGTAGAAGACCCACCGCCAACCGAGCGTGTCGGTCAGCACGCCGCCGAGCGTCGGCCCGATGACCGCCGCGAGCGCGAACGTCCCGCTGAATATGCCCTGCATGCGCGCCCGGACCTTGGGCGGGTAGATGTCCGCGACCACGGCGAACACGGACGCCATGAGGATCCCGCCAAACAGACCCTGGATCCCGCGGAACACGATGAGCTCGAGCATCGTCTGGCTCAGCCCGCACAGGGCCGAGGCGACCAGGAATCCGGCCATGCCGACGATGATGAAGAGCTTCCTGCCGAACAGGTCGCCGAGCCGGCCCGCGATGGGCACCATCGTGGCCGACGCCACGAGGTACGCGGTGCCGACCCAGGCGTACGCGGCCAGGCCGTTGAGCTCGGCCGCGATCCGCGGGAGGGCGGTGCCAACGATGGTCGAGTCCAGGCTGGCGAGCAGCATCCCCATCAGGACGCCGATGGTCACAACAACACGCTGGGCGCGGCTCAGCTCAAGGGACATCTCTGAAGGTCAATGGTAGTGAGAACCGCGGACGGCTACTGGTCGAGCGGGTTGACGATCCGTCCGTTGAGCTTGACTTCCCAGTGCACGTGCGGGCCGGTCGTGAGGCCGGTCATCCCGATGAGCGCGACGGGCTGGCCGCGGCTCACGTGATCGCCGATGGCCACGAGCGGCAACGACGTGTGGTAGTCGCAGCTCTCGAGCCCGGCCGCGTGCATCACGCAGACCCGGAATCCGCCGACCGGCACCCAGCCGACCGCATCCACGACGCCGTCGTCCGCCGCGACGATGATCGAGCCGACCGGCGCGGCGACGTCGATGCCGGTGTGGCTGCCCTGGAGGAACTGGGTGAACGCGCCGGCGACCGGTCGCACGAACCGGTTGCCTTCGGTCGCGATCTTCTGTGCGCGCGAGCGCGAGACCGGATCGGACCGCAGGTCGATGCTGACCGCGTTGGCGACGCCGCAGCGATAGAGCTCGAGCTGGGACGTGTACAGGCCGGTGCGGCTCACGCCCTCGAACCAGTGGCCGTCCGGACTGAACGTCCGCGTGCCGAGGAGGTTCGGGATCGTGACCACCGCGCCGCCGTCATTGCTCCACACCGGGAACCGGTCGAACGTGTTGCCGCCGGGCACGGTCGCGGCCATCGCGCCCACGAACAGCCGGCCGTCGGCGGTCCAGCCGTGGACCGGGCCGCGGAAGCTCGACAGGGCCGCGTTGCGCAGGCTGCCGTCGGCTGCGCGCAGCGTGAGCGCGTTGGCCGACCGAAGGAGGAGCGTCGCCCCTCGCGGGGACCACTCGGTGAACGTCGTGTTCCCGTCCCCGATCGGCGTCATGGCGCCGGTGGCGGTGACGCCGACGTAGCGCCGGCTCGTGCCGTCGTAGGAGTACTGCGTGATCGTGAACTGCGTTCCATCCGCGCTGAAGTACGCGTCGTCGTACGGGTACTGGGGAGCAAGCTCGGGATCGACGTGGGCCAACGTCCATTTCACGCCCAGCGTCCAGACCCGGATCTCGTCATTCTTCCAATAGAGGAGCTGGTCGCCGCTCCAGCCGAATCCCGGCTCCGAGGCGTCGACCTCGGCGACGATCTCGCCGGAGAGCAGCATGTGGATCGATCCGTCGTCGTCCCAGTACGCCATGAGCGCACCCGTGGCCGACCAGGACGGCTTGCTGCCGTGCCCCAGCTCCCGGATCTTTCCGGTCGCGACGTTGAGCGTCGCGACGCGCTGCTCCTCGTCGTAGCCGGTGACCGTCTTCTTCGATGGGACGTTCACCGTGTGGACGTATGCGAGGGTCGTGGAGTCTGGCGACCACGCGGCCGCGACGACGTTGTCGATCTCCGGCGGAGTCGCGCGCACCGTGCAGCTCAGTGGATCGGGCGTGCCATCCTCGATCGGTGGTCGCTCGTTCGCTGACCAAGCGACCGGGCTCACGGTCGACGCTGCTGCAGGCGCACAGGCGAGCTGCGCGACGATCGCGAGGACGAAGACGAGAACGCCGGCACCGCGGAGCATCGCACCCACGTCATCGGGAACGCCGCTGCGAGACGTTCACTGTGGGGCGTTACGGATCGGCGTGGTGTCAAAATGCGAGCGCGCTGCACATCGCCATGCGGCGCGCTCGCCTTGCCTGATGACCGACCGACCGAGCCCGGTCGCTGCGGTCACTTGAAGGTGATGAGATCCCCCCGACTGAGGGTGACGAGCTTGTCGGCCAGCGGCTTGTTGTCCGCGTTCGTGAACCCGGGCTGGTTGAGCATCTGCCACTCAGTGAGGGTCGTCTCGAACGGGATGGAGCCCGAGATCCCGTCGACGGCGACGACCACCGTGTACCCGCGCACGTTCGCCTCGAACGCCGTGTACAGCACGGCGCCGTTCGACCGCGTGCCCACGAGCAGGAGCGTCGTCACCTTCTTCGCCTTGAACGTGGCGTCGAAGTCGGGGTTGTTGAACTTGTCCGCGTTCGTCGGAACGATTGTTACGTCACCGGCGGCCGGGGCGACCTGCGGGACGATCGCGTTCGTCGCGGCCGTGTTCGTGTACACGACCGGCACACTCGCGTCCTTCGCCTTCTTGATGAGCGCCTGGAGCGCCGGGATGCTGTCGTTACAGGCGGGCCGCGTCGAGCAGGTCGGGTTGATCACGTCCAGGACCACCAGCGCGGTCGTCTTCGCATCGAGCGTGACCGCCACGGGTGCTGGGAGCGCCGGGGCGAGGTTCGGGTTGGGCGCGGGCGACGCGGATGCGGTCGGTACCGCCGTCGGCGCGGCCGTGGTCGGCGCCGCGGTCGCCTGCGGCGGGGTGGGTGATGGCGCGGCGGCCGGCGAGGTGCAGGCCGACGCGACCGCGAGCAGCGCAAGGAGTCCCAGAGCGCGGCGCATGTCTCCCCCTATCTGAAGCGGGTCAGCTCCCGTTTCCGCACGATCGTGTCCAGCAATGCGGGCCGGCCGTCGTTCCGGATCACGTCGATCGCGCGCCGGAGCGCCGGGCCGACGGCCTTCGGATCGTCGATCGGGCCCTCGCTGTACCAGCCGAACGACTTCGCGAGCATCGCGAAATCCGGCGCGGGCTCCGACAGATCCATCCCGATGTTCGCCTTCGAGCGATCGGTGCCGCGTTTGTCGGCGACGCGGAGCTGGTGCTCCCAGTCGTTGTAGTAGGCGCGGTTGTTGTACATGACGAGCAGCATCGGGAGCTTCTGGTTCGCGACCGTCCAGAGCGCCCCGGGATCGAACAGCAGATCGCCGTCCGGCTGGATGTCGACGATGAGCTTGCCATCGCCGCGGTGCGCGAGGGCCACCCCGATCGAGATCCCGATCTGCGTCGCCGTGCCCAGGCTGCGGCCTGGCCAGCGGACCGGCGAGTCGATGTCCCAAAGCTTCCAGGCCCAATCCTCCAGGTCCGCGCCCGTGAGGACCCAGTCCTGGTCCTTGATCGCGTCCCAGATCTCGCTCGCGAGGCGAGCGGGCCAGATCGGCGAATCGTCCCAGTGCTCGCGGCTCTTGCGCTCGACCTCGGCGCGGAGCTTCGCGTTCTCCGTCTCGAGCCGCGCGCGTCGGCCCGGCCAGAGCGCACTCGGGTCCGCGGCGACGAGCTCGCGCAGGACGGGTAGGGCGATCGCGGTGTCGGCCGTGATCGAGAGGTCGACCGGCTGGAACTGGCCGAGGTCTTCGGACCACTTGCTCGATCGCAGCTCCATCAGGCCGATGTCGATGATCGTGCAGCCCTCCGGGATCCGGCTCTGCTTCTGATGCGTCGATCGGTCGAGGCGGTGGAGCATCCGAAAGAGGTCGCCGACGTCGAGGCTGAGGACGACGTCGGCGTCGGCCAGCACGGCGTCGCTGCCGGTGAAGTTGAGGGGGTGCCGCGTCGCCATCGAGAGCCGGCCCTGCCCGTCGACGACCGGCGCGCCGAGTAGCTCCGCGAGCCGGCGCAGCTCTGAGAACGCCGTCGGATGCCGGCCGGTGAACTCGGCGAGGATGACCGGCCGCTCGGCGTGCGCGATCAGGTGCGCCGCGTGCTCGAGCGCTTCGGGGTCGGCCTGCACGGGCGTCGGCCGCGCCGCTTCGATCTCCGCGGTGACGCTCACCGGCGAGGAGAGCTCGGCCTCCTGCAGTCCCGCGTCGTAGCAGAGGTACACCGGCCCACCGGGCTCGAGCATGGCGATCCGGTAGCCGCGCGCGAATGACGAGCCGAAGTCGGCGACGCTCGCGGGCTGATCGTCCCACTTCACATAATCGCGGACCGCGTTGCCCTGGACGAGCGCGCTGTGGATCCAGTCGATGTACGGGCGGCGCTTGCTCCGGTCCAGCGGCCCAGTCGCGCCGAGCACGAGCAGCGGGACGCGGTCGATGTGCGCGTAGTAGATCGCCATCGCCGAGTGGAGCAGCCCGACGACGTCGTGGACGATCGCGGCCATCGGCTTGCCGGTCACCTTCGCGTAGCCGTGCGCGATCGCGACCGCGATCTCCTCGTGGGTGCAGGTGATGATCTCCGGCTTGTTGCCGCCGTAGTTGACGATCGAGTCGTGCAGGCCGCGGTACGTCGCCCCCGGGTTCAGCGCGGCGTACTCGATGCCGAAGCCCTGGAGCAGGTCGACGATCACGTCCGAGCCATACTTCGCCGCCACGTCCACCGCCCCCTCGAATCGTCTGATTGTTATACCTTTCACCGGGCATGAGCGTCGGGTTCACACCGATCCGGCAGGCGCGAGCGTCCGGCGAGATCGTCTCGCAGATCGAGCGCGCGATCTTCGAGGGCAACCTCAGCACCGGCGACCGCCTCGAGTCCGAGCGCGAGCTCGCCGAACGCTTCGGCGTGTCTCGGATCACGGTCCGCGATGCGCTCCGCGTCCTCGAGGCGCGCGGGCTCGTCCACGTGAAGGTCGGCGCGAGCGGCGGCGCGTTCGTGACCGAGACGAACGCCGACCAGGTCGCTGAATCGATCTCGACGATGATCCTCCTCCGGCGCATGACCCTCTCCGGCGTGGCCGAGGCCCGCACCGTGGTCGAGACGGCGACGTGCGAGCTCGCGGCCCAGCGCGCCGACCCTGTGGCCATCGCGCGCATCGAGAGCTGCGTCGAGCGCGGCCGCACCGTGGTCCGCGAGCAGGCGCCGCACACCGAGGCGAGCATGGACTTCCACGTCGCCGTCGCGGAGGCCGCGGGGAACGAGCTCCTCTTCGCGACCGTGGCCGCGTACCGGGATCTCCTCATCCAGACGCTGCACGACATGCGGGACGTGCGGTCCGCCCGTACGACGCAGAAGGCCCACGAGGAGATCCTCGACGCGATCCGCTCGCACGACCCGGAAGCGTCGCGGCGGCTCATGCTGGCGCACCTCCAGGACTTCGAGAAGCGCCTGCGCCGGTGGCTCGCGACGCAGGAGCAGAGCGAGATCCCGGATCGCGCGAGGCGCCGTCCCGCCCGCACCGGCTGAACGGGTGACCGGTCCGCGCCGCATCGTCGTCGCCCTCTCCGGAGCGTCCGGCGCGATCTACGGGATCCGGTCCCTCGAGGCGCTCCGTGCGGCCGAGGACGTCGAGATCCACGCGATCATCTCGAAGGGCGCCCGAGCGACCATCGGATACGAGACCGGCCGCACCGTGGAGGACGTTCTCGCCCTCGCGCATGTGACCTACGAGGAGAATGACCTGGCCGCTGCGATCGCGAGCGGCACGTTCATCACGGCGGGGATGCTCGTCGCCCCGTGCAGCATCCGCACGATGAGCTCGATCGCGCACTCGCTGAACGACACGCTGATCGTGCGGGCCGCGGACGTGCATCTGAAGGAGCGGCGCCCGCTCGTGCTCATGGTGCGCGAGACGCCGCTCCACGCGGGACACCTCAAGGCCATGCACGAGCTCGCGCTCTACGGAGCGACGATCCTTCCGCCGGTGCCGGGCTTCTACACCCTCCCGAAGACCATCGACGACCTCGTCGACCACAGCGTTGGCAAGGCGCTCGACCAGCTCGGGATCGCGCACACGCTCTTCCCGCGCTGGAGCGGCATCCCGGCAGGGTGAGCGATGAGGTCCTCCTCGTCCTCAGGGTGCTCATCTCGGGTGATCTCGTCGTGCTGGTGAACGTGGTCGCGAAGCGCGAGCCCGGGCTCGCCGGGCTCATCGTGGCGTTCCCGGTGATCACCCTCGTCGTGCAGCGTGCGGCGGTCAGCTCGCTCGCTAGCGCTCAGCGGATCGCGGCAGGATCGCGCAGGGCCTGGCGGCCGAAGCCGTCACGGACCGCGAGCGCACCGTCGTCAAGGATCGCCTCGCCCCGCAGGAACGTGTAGACCGGCACCCCTTGCACCGAACGGCCGGCGTACGGCGTCCAGCCGCACTTGCTCAGGACGTCCTCGTCGGTGATCGTCTTCCGCCGCGCCGGGTCGACGAGCACGATGTCG
>DATCQC010000086.1:0-1861 GCA_036569685.1 Candidatus Limnocylindria bacterium
GAACACCCGCCAGCCCGCCGCGCGGAGCCGGGCGAGCGTCTCGCGGGCGTGCGGCATCACGACGTTGCCGCGATAGAGGACGCCGTCCATGTCGAAGATCGCGACGGGCATCAGGCGAGGCCGGGCTTTGCCCGCCCGAGCCGCAGGGTCCACGAGACGCGAAGCAGCCGAAGGCGGCGCAGCGGATCGGGGTTCATCTAGTACGCGGCTTTGTACAAGGCCTCGATGTCGGGCTGCGCGGTCGTACGCGGGTTCACGAGGATGTTCCCCGAGAGCATCGCGTCCTTCGCCATGCTCGGGATGAGGCCCTCGTCCATGCCGACCTTGCCGAGATGCGCCGGGATCCCGATCGTCTCGTTCAGCTCGAACACGTGAGCGACCGCGGCCTTCGCGTCCTTCTTCGCGCCCATCGTCTCGCCGACCGTGGCGTACCGGTCCGGCGCGGCCGAACGGTTGAAGTCCATGACGTGCGGCAGGAGCGCGGCGACCGCGGTGCCGTGCGCGACATGGCACCAGCCGCCGAGGGGCAGGGCCATCGCATGCACGTTGCCGAGGCGCGTGTTGCTGAACGCGAGGCTCGCCGTGACGACGGCGCGCATCATCGCCTCGCGCGCGTCGATGTCCTTCCCGTCCTTCACCGCGCGCGGCAGCGCCCACGCGGCGTCGCGGATCGCTTCGAGCGCGAGCACCTCGGTCATCCGGTACGAGTTCTTCGAGGTGAACGACTCGATCGCGTGGACGAGCGTGTCCATCCCGGTGATCGCCGTGAGGAACGGCGGGAGCCCGGTGGTGAGCTCGGGATCCTCGAGGGCGAACAGCGCGGTCGCGTTCGGGCTGATGATGACGAGCTTCTTGTGCTGCTCGGGATCGGCGATGACCGAGTTGATCGTGATCTCGGCGCCGGTGCCGGCGGTGGTCGGGATGGCGATGACCGGCGCGGCCATCTTCGGGACCCTGTCGATGCCGATGTAGTCGAGGACAGTCCCGCCGTTCGCGAGGAGGACGGCGGCCATCTTCGCGGTGTCGATCGACGAACCGCCGCCGACCGCGACGTAGCTGGTCCGCGCCGGCCTCCTTCGCGCGCTCGTACGCGCGCTGGACCTCGGCGACGCCCGGATCGGGCACGACCTGGTCGTAGATCTCGTACGGGATCTTCGCCTCGCGGAGCTTCTCCTCGATCGGCGCGACGAGGCCCGCCTTCATCACGCCGGGATCGGTGACCAGCAGCACCTTCTTCGCACCCACCTGGCGCAGGGGCTCGGCGAGCGTGAGCGCGACGCCGCGGCCGAACTGGATGCGCGTGGGGATGCGGAACACATCGATCCGACCAGGCACGGCGCGAGTCTAGGGATGGCCGCGGGCTAGGGTTTCGGCTCGCCTCGCGTGTCGATGGCGTTGCCGGCATCCGGTGGCGTTCCGCGCTTCACCGTCTTCTTCCCGCCGCGGGTGCGGTACGCGCGCCACGCGCGGCCGGTCACGGCATCGCGATGGTCGCTGCCTTCGACATAGTCGTCGACGCGCGCGAGCACGATCGCGGTGATCGCCGCGAGGGCGAGCCGCCAGAAGGTGAAGAACAGGAGGCGGACACATCCACCGAGGCAGCACCCCATGCCCGGCACTCTAGCGAGCGCCGTGCCAAGGCCACGCGGGTCAAGCGGGCGCTGGCTCCCGGATCACCGGCAGCGTGTGGATCGCGCGCGGCACGAGCAGGACACTGGCACGCATCGGCCGGCCGATGTGCTCGTACGCGATGTCGAGCGCTTCCTCCACGTCCACCGCCGCGCGCAGCTTCGCGAGCCGAACGATCTCGGGCGCCTCGGATGCCGCGACGACGATCTGGCAATGCTGCAGCGTGAGAGCG
>DATCQC010000087.1:0-2848 GCA_036569685.1 Candidatus Limnocylindria bacterium
GCGCCAGCGCGCGCCGGTAGAGCGCGAGCGCACCGTGACTGTCGGTGCGGGCGCGCCGCTGCTCCGCCGCCGCGCGCAAAGACGCGGATCCGCGTCGCGCCAGCGCCAGAGCCGCGTCCGATCCCAGCTCGTTCGCAAGAAGGGCTGCCTGCTCCGCGTGGTAGGCCGCGAGCGCGAGGTCACCGGCCTCGCTCGTTTCCAGCCATCGCGACAGCCGATCGTGCTGCCGCACCCGATCGCCCTTCGGGACGCCCGCATAGGCGACGTCGCGGAAGAGCATGTGCACGAACGACAGGCGCTGGCGCGTGATCCCGTCGGGATCGAGGGCCACGATGATCTCGAGGCGCTCGGCGTCGGCCAGGCGCTCGGCAAGTGCCGGCTCATCGATGATCGCCGCGAGCACCTCGGGAGTGAACGTGCGACCGGCGACGCTGGCGGCGCGGAGGACCGCCCGGGTCTGCGGCGGGACGCGATCGAGTCGGGCGGCGATGAGGCCTCGCAGGGTCGGGGGCACCGCGCTCCCGAAGGCGATCCGGTCGTCCTCCCGCAGGGCGCGCACGTATTCCTGGACGAACAACGGGTTGCCCTCTCCATGCGCACGCACGAACGGAAGGGCCGATGCGGCTGTCGGCGCGGGATCGAGCGAGGCGACGAGGACCCCGACGGCGGCGTCGTCGAGCGGGGCCAGCGCGAGGCGTGCGGCATTGTCGCGCCCGCCACCCCACCCCGGGCGCGACGCGAGCAGATCTGGGCGCGCCGCGCAGAGCACGAAGATCGGACCGCGTGCGCGGTCGACGATCTGCTCGATCGCATCGAGCATCGGCGGCTCCGCCCAGTGGATGTCTTCGACGATCAGCACGACCTGCCCGTCCTGCGCGAGCGCCTCCAGGTGGCGCTGGAACGCGCCCACCAGATTCGGCTGGGTCGCCTCCGAGATGGGGCCGAGGATCTGCTCGATCGGCCAGAGCGCGAGCCCTTCGCCGTACGGTGGACAGCGCGTCCGCAGGATCAGCGCGCCGCTCAGCCCGTTCGCGAACTCGTCGATCAATCGCGTCTTCCCGATGCCCGCGGGACCGATCACGCTCACAAGGTACGGACGGCCCGTCGCGCCGCCCTTCTCGAGGTGCGCGGCGAGGGCCCGGAGCTGGAACTCTCGACCGACGAAGGCGGCGCTCGGCACGATCAGGTGGCCTCCGGACGGCACGGGCGACACGAGCCCTTCGACCGGCCAGGCCTCGACCTCGCCGATCCCCTTTGCCGGCACGCGCCGGACCGGGCCGAACCGAGCAACGCCGGCGGTCAAGCGCCGCGTGAGGGCGCCGGCGAGGATCTCGCCCGGTGCCGCCGCGGCCTGGAGTCGCGCGGCCAAATTGACGCTCTCGCCGGTGACGAGGAGCTGATCGGTCTCGGCCGACCCGGTCGCGACCTCGCCGGTGTTCACACCGACGCGGAGCTCGACCCGCTGCATCGGTCCGACATTCGGCACGGCGAACGCGGTGAGCATCGCGTGCGCCGCGCGAAGCGCACGCTCGGCATCGTCTTCGTGGGCATTCGGTATCCCAAAGACGGCCATCACCGCGTCGCCGATGAATTTCTCGACCGTCGCGCCATGCTCAACGAGGATCTGGCGCGTTCGGGCGAAGAGGGCACCGAGCCGTTCGCGCACGACCTCGGGGTCGTTGCTCACGGTCAAGGTGGTGGACCCCACGATGTCGGCGAAGAGGACCGTGACGAGCCGTCGCTCCTGCGGCACCTCGGCAGTATGCGACCTCTTGACGCCCCCGCCACACTCTTCGCGACGCGCGTAGGAGGAGTGACATGCCTGGTCATGCCGGCGGTATCAGCTGCATGGTGTCGTTCTCGATCAATCCGACGGATCCCTTGAGCAACAAGGCGAGCGAGTGGGCGAAGCTCGAGCGGGACATTCGTGCGGGGCTTCGCGTCTCCGGTCACAAGGTCAAGGACGTGCACGTCTTCCACATGCACGCCGCCGGGGTCACGCTCGGCACCAACGCAAAGGCGCTCGCGAAGGGCCGCCGCTAGCCGGCGAACTCCTCGTACACGGCCAGGGAGATGCGCGCGAGCGCACCGTCGTCGTCGATGTTGTCGCGGGCCAGCTCGCGGGCGAAGAGCGCCACGGCGTAGGGCCCGTTCGGCGCGTAGACGATCCCGACGTCGTTCCGCAGCCGCCGGTACGAGCCGGTCTTGTGCGCCACGACCGTGCCCTTCGGCAAGAGGCCGGGGATGCGGGTCGCGGACTGGATCCGCTTCAGCAGCTCGATGATCGCCGTGCATGACTCGGGGTCGAGGATCGCGCGCGACTCGATGAGCTCGAGGAGCCGGCACATGTCCGCCGGTGTCGCGCGGTCAGCCTCCTCGGGGACCATCGATCGGCCGCCGCTGCCCGCGGAGAGCCGCAGCAGCCGGCGCAGCTCCTCGTAGCCGCCGGGCTTCGAATGATCCATGTCGACCAGCTCCATCAGCATCTCGCGGATGTCGAACGGCGCACGGATGCTCTCCAGGCCGAGCCGGTCCATCGTCGCCTCGATACGCGACTTCCCCACCCGGTCGAACAGCAGATCGGTCGCGGTGTTGTCGCTCACCGACATCATGAGCACCGCGAGGTCGCGCACCGTCGGATCGAGCCCGTCGTCCAGGTACTGGAGGACACCCGTCCCGGCGACCTTGGTCCGCTCGCGGTACGTGACCCGCTCCGAGAGGTCGATGCGGCCCGCGATCGCATCCTCGTAGAGCGTCACGAGCAACGGGAGCTTGATGACCGAGGCGGTCGGAAAGAGCTCGTCCTCGCGGTAGCCGATGTGCCGCCCGGTAGCGAGCTGGGTCGCGG
>DATCQC010000088.1:0-5574 GCA_036569685.1 Candidatus Limnocylindria bacterium
CGGCGGCCGGTGCGCGCGAGCACCATGCCGCGCGCGACGTCCGCGCCGACGGAGACGCGCGTGACGCGATCGATGTCCTCCGGCTCGACCCCGAGCCGCCGCGCGCCGTCGACCCGGATCGGCGAGCCGAGCAGCGATCCCGTCGCGAGCGCATCGCCGGCGCGCACCGATGCGCCGAGCTCGGGCCGCGACGACACGCCGAGCGGCAACGGGTGGTCGACGACCCACCGGCCGTACTGCCAGCCCATCAGTCCGCACCGGTCACGGCGAGGTCGAGGGCCGCGAACCACTTCACGAGGGCGGGGATCCGCTCCGCATCGCGCGCCGGGAGCACGAGCGGCCGCCCGCGCGCATCGATGATGATCCCGAGCTCGCCGGCGGCGCCGTGCGTCTTCACCGGCGTGCCGGAGATCTCCACGTCGGCCTCGCCGCGATGCCGCACGCTGAAGAACGCACCCGGCACGAGCTCGTCGGCACGATGCTCGACCCCGTTGATGCGCAGCCGGCTCCGCCGGCCCGGCGTCACCGGCACGACGAGCGCGGTCGGGAGAAGCCGGCGATCGAGCTCGTCACCCACTGCGGCGGCCGGATCACCGGCCGCGCCGCGGACGCGGGCGGCCAGCGAGGCCAGCGCGACGAGCGCTTCGTCGGTGTCCCTCAGCAACGTCGTCGGCCGCCGGGACGCCAGGCCGTCGATCGCGACGAGCGCGGTGTGCGCGGCGCGGGTGAACGAGGCGGCCGCTCCCGTGACGATCGTGATCGGCGCATCGCGCAACGCGTCGGCCATGCCGGCCGCGGCCGCGTCCGCGTGCGCGTGGCTGACCGCCTCGTGGGCGAGGGCGATCTCGAGCGCGAGCGCGCTCGCCTCGGCCGCCACGGCATCGGGCCACCGGGCCCGGTTGAACACGCGCTCGAGCATCGTCGGCGCGTCGATCGACCACGGGATCCAGCGGCGCACGCCATCGAGGCCCGCGCGAACGACGGTGCGGTCTGCGGCGACGCCGGAGCCGAGCGGCGCGACGTGCGCCGCGGTGATCGTCCCGTCGACGCTCGCCCGCACGAGTGACGTCGAGCCGCCGGAGACGTCGACGACGAGCGCGTCGGTCCCGCGCGCCGCGACGAGCCGGGCAAGCTCCTCCAGGGCTTCGTCGCGCAGGACCACGTTCGGATCGGTGCCGCGCCGGAACTCGCGGCCCCGATGCACGAACGCGCTGAGCCCATCGCGCCGGCGCGGATCCGACGACACCTCGACCGCGAAGCCCGCGGCCGCGGCCTTGAGCCGCAGTGCGGCATGCGCTGGTCCGGCAATGACGACCCGCGGTGCCGGGCTCCGATCGGCGCAGCCGAACCGCAGCGCCTCCACGAGATCGACGATCCGGTCCGTCTCGCGGCGTTCGGCGGCCAGCACGAGCACGAGATCCGGCCGCGCGTCGCGCAACGCGGCGGCGCGCTCGGTGAACGATCGCGCGTCGTTCGAGCGGATCAGCAACACGAGCTCGGCGCCCGACGCGAGCACCGCGCGGCGAAGCACGCGCTCGAGGTCGGCCGCATCGCCGGCGAGCACGGCGACGCGCATCACACCGCCATAGCCGACGCGGAGCGGGATGTCGCCCGCGGTGTCGGGCGTGACCGGCTCGTCCGCGGGCACCATCACGGAGCCGATGAGCGTCGTCCGGCCGTCTTGATCTTCGATCGTCCAGCGCCGGACGCGCGACTCGAGCGCGACATCCACTGTTCGCCGGCGAAGCGCCGGTGCGGCCTCCGCGGTCACCGTGCCCGAGCGGGCTGGCGGGAGGCCGCCGCGGCGAACGCGCCAAAGATCTGCCGCCCCGCGGCGGACATGTCCGGATCGGCGGAGCGCTCGGGGTGCCACTGCACGGCGACGAGCCACCGCCGCCTGGGATCCTCGAACGCCTCGACGACACCACCGATCGTCGCGGTCGGCACGAGGCCCGGCGCGAGACCGGCGCGCGACACGGCCTGGTGGTGACGCGCGTTCACGCTGAACGGCTCGGCGCCGCACGCGGCCGCGAGCTTCGAGCCGGGCGCGGCGACGGCGACGTGGGGGACGAGCGGCCCGTTCGCCTCGCGATGTCCTTCGACGTGCTGCACGAGGGATCCGCCGTACGCGACGTTGATCACCTGGAACCCGCGGCAGATCCCGAGGACCGGCAGGTCGCGCTCTTTCGCCGTCGCAAGGAGACCGACCTCGAGCGCATCGCGAGCCGCGTCGATCGTCTCGGTCTTCGGGTCGGCAGCGGCTCCGTACCGCGCCGGCTCCATGTCCTCACCGCCGGTCAGGCACAACGCGTCGAACGCATCGGGTGCCGTTCCGCCGGCGTCGACGGCGACGACCAGGAAGCCCGCATCGCGCAGCGCCCCGAGGTAGTGCTCGCGGGAGCGGCGGCGAAGGTCGCTGCCGTTCTGCACCGACAGGGTCACGACGACCTTCGGTGTGGGCCTGTCCATCGCTAGGAAGTATGCGGTCTTTCGAGGCTCGAGCGGTCGATGAGCTCGACGAGCACGCCGCCCGAGGCGCGCGGATGCAGGAACGCGACGTCGCCCTCCGCTCCGCGGCGCGGCTCGCGGTCGATCAGCTCGACGCCCCGCTGCGCGAGGGCGGCGAGGGTCACGCGCAGATCGTCGACCACGAAGCAGAGGTGATGCAGCGTCGGCTTGCCGCGCTCGGCGAGGAAGCGTGCGACGCCTGACTCGCTGTCGGTCGGCTCGATGAGTTCGATCCGCGTGTTCGGCGCGGTGAGGAAGACGGCGCGGACGTGCTGGTCCGGGAGGTCGCGGACCGGACCCGCGCGCATCCGCAGGGTGTCGCGATAGAACGGAAGCGCTTCGGCGATGGACGGCACGGCGACCGAGACGTGATGGAGCTCGCCCATCCCCTCGATGTGGGCGATCATCCCCGGTCCGGCGGTACGTACGCGCCGAACGATGCGCGGAGGTCCGCGCAGATCTCGCCGAGCGTGACGTCGCCATCGAGCGCGGCGACGATCGGCGGCATGAGATTCGCGGTCCCCTCCGCGGCGGCGCGCAGCTCCGCGCGCAGCCGGCCCGCGCGCGCCCCGTCGCGGCGCGACCGCAGCGCGGCGAGCCGTTCGCGCTGACGTGCGGCCACGGACTCGTCGACCCGGAGCGTCGTGATCTTCGCCTCGTCGCCCACGGTCTGGAAGGCGTTCACCCCGACGATGACCCGCGCCTTGGTCTCGACCTCCCGCTGGTAGCGGTATGCGGAGTCCTCGATCGCGCGCTGCTGGTAGCCGCGCTCGATCCCGGCGAGCGCGCCGCCGAGGTCGTCGATCCGGGCGAGCTCCGCGTGGGTGCGCGCCTCGATGTCCGCGGTGAGCGTCTCGACGAGGTACGCGCCGCCGAGCGGATCGACGGTGTCCGCGACGCCCGACTCCTCGGCGATGAGCTGCTGCGTGCGGAGCGCGATGCGCGCGGACTCCTCGCTCGGGAGCGCGAGCGCCTCGTCGAACGCGTTCGTGTGCAGCGACTGGGTGCCGCCCAGGACCGCCGCGAGCGCCTCGATCGCCGTGCGCACGATGTTGTTCCGCGGCTGCTGCGCCGTGAGCGTCGAGCCCATCGTCTGGGTGTGGAACCGCAGCGCGAGCGACGCCGGGTCCGACGCCCCGAACCGCTCGCGCATGATCCGCTCCCAGATCCTCCGGGCCGCCCGGAACTTGGCGACCTCCTCGATGAGCGTCGCGTTCGCCGCGAAGAAGAAGGACAGCTGGGCCGCGAAGGCGTCGACCGGGAGCCCGCGCTCGACGGCGGCGCCCACGTAGGCGATCGCGTTCGCGAAGGTGAACGCGAGCTCCTGCACGGCGTCGGCGCCGGCCTCGCGGATGTGATAGCCGGAGATGCTGATCGGGTTCCAGCGCGGAAGGTGCTCGGCGCAGTAGGCGATGACATCCGTGACGAGGCGCATCGACTGCCGTGGCGGGTAGATGTACGTGCCGCGGGCGATGTACTCCTTCAGGATGTCGTTCTGGGTCGTCCCGCCGATCCGCGCGAGCGGCACGCCCTGCCGCTGCGCGACCGCCACGTACATCGCGAGGAGGATCGCCGCGGTCGCGTTGATCGTCATCGAGGTCGTGACCTGGTCGAGGGGGATGTCCTTCAGCAGGAGCGCGAAGTCATCGAGCGACGAGATCGAGACGCCGACCTTCCCCACCTCGCCCAGAGCACGCGGGTCGTCGGCGTCGAAGCCCATCTGGGTCGGGAGGTCGAATGCGACCGAGAGCCCGGTCTGGCCCTGCGACAGGAGGTAGCGGTAGCGCGCATTCGACTCCTCGGCGCTGCCGAAGCCCGCGTACTGCCGCATCGTCCACAGACGGCCGCGGTACATCGTGGGGCGCACGCCGCGGGTGAACGGTGGCTCGCCGGGGAGGCCGAGCTGTTCGACGGACAGGTCGTACGCGCCGTCGGCGGTCTCGTACGGCGGCATCGGCGCGCCGTAGGTCGTCTTGAACTCGCCGCGCTCGCTCACGCTTCGATGCTAGGCGTCACCGCGGACGCAGGACGAGGACCTCCGCGTCGGCGATGCGCGCGCGGGTGAACCACATCGGATGCAGCTGACCGCTGAGCCAGAGCGGCGTCTGATCGCCCCAGTGGCGGGAGAACGGCTGGCCCGATTGCCCGGTCGGGAGCACCGAGCGCGAGTTGTCGAGGTCGCCGAGGTCCACGAGCATCCGCTCCGACGCATGGCTGTGGAGCGTGTACGGAGTCGCGAGCGCGTACGCGCCGTTGTTCACCGAGTAGCCGTCCCCGGCCCGCTCGTACGGCCCGATGTCGAACAGCGCGCGCAGCGGTCCGGGCAGCCCGGGCGAGAGCGGGTGCGCGAACGTCACCGTGTGCAGCGTCCCCCACCGCCATTTCGCGGGATCGGCGCCGAGCCGGTCGCGCAGCTCCGCGGCCGCGTCGTCGAGCGCGACCGCGCTGAGGGAGTCGCGCCCGCGCACGCCCGGATCCCCGAGCGCGACGAACCACGGGTCATTCGGACGCGCCAGCATCGTGTAGAGGGCGAACGTCGGACGTCCGTTCGCGATGTAGTCGAGGTACACCGCGTCGCCGAGCTTGTCGCGGAACGTGCGGTCGGTCATGTGGACGATCCACGACTCGTAGATCGCCGCGGCCGCCGAGTCGACGGAGAGGGTGCCGTCCCACTTCCGGACGAGGTCCTGGGCCGTGGCGGCGAGCGGAGAGCGCGGCGTCGCCGCGAGGATCGCGTCGCGGAACGCGCTCACCGGCGGCGAGGTGTAGTCGGTCTGGATCGTGCGGAGCGTCTCGATCGTCGCGCCGTTCAGATCCTTCACCGCGGCGAGGAGGTGACCGGCCCGGAATCCGGGATCCCACTCCCCGGTGAACGCGGCTGAGGTCGGATCGGTCACCGGCCGGTCGGTCGCGTTGACGATGTAGCCCTCGGGCGGATCGAGCACGCTCGGGTTCGCCGTCGCCGGCAGCATGCCGCGCCACTCGTAGTCGCCCGTCCAACCCGGCACCGGCATCCGGCCATCGCCCTTCGCGCGATCCGGCAGCGCGCCCGCGAGGACGTAGCCG
>DATCQC010000089.1:0-8413 GCA_036569685.1 Candidatus Limnocylindria bacterium
CGCCAGATCTCGCGCGGTCTCGTCGGCGCCGGGACGGTCGGCCTTGTTCACGACGAGCACGTCGGCGATCTCGAGCACGCCCGCTTTGATCGCCTGGATGTCGTCGCCCAGGCCCGGGACCGTGACGAGGCACACGGTGTCGGCGACGCGGACGACCTCGACCTCCTCCTGGCCCACCCCGACCGTCTCCACGATGACGAGATCCGTCCCGAGCGCGTCCAGCACGTTCACGACACGCATCGTCGCGCGGGCCAGGCCGCCGGCGTGGCCGCGGCTGGCCATGCTCCGGATGAACACACCCTCGTCGAGGAAGCGGTCGCGCATGCGGATGCGGTCGCCGAGGATCGCCCCGCCGGTGAATGGGCTCGACGGGTCGACGGCCACGATCGCGATGCGGTCGAAGATCTTCCGGTACTCTGCGGCGAGCCGTGACACGAGGGTGCTCTTCCCGCCGCCCGGCGGACCGGTGACGCCGACGATGCGCGCCTTGCCGGTGTCCGGATAGAGCGACCGCAGGACGTCCGCACTGCCGGGCTCGTCGTTCTCGACGATCGTGAGGAGCCGCGCGATGCTGCGCTTGTCGCCCGCTCGCGCGCCCGCGAGCAGCGACTCCGCCGCCGCGATCAAGACGCGGCGACGAGATCCCGCGCGATGACGATCCGCTGGATCTCGCTCGTGCCTTCTCCGATCTCCATGAGCCGCACGTCACGGACGATGCGCTCGACCGGATAGTCGCGGAGGTAGCCGTAGCCGCCGAGCACCTGCAGCGACGCGTTCGCCGCGCGGCTCGCGGCCTCCGTCGCGTACAGCTTCGCCATCGACGCGGCGCGCGTGAACGGCAGACCGGCGTCCGCGAGACTCGCCGCGCGGTGGATCAGCAGGCGCCCCGCATCGAGGTCGGTGCGCGACTGGGCGAGCTTCCACTGGATCATCTGGAACTCCGCGAGCGCCTTGCCGAACTGCTTGCGCTGTTTCGCGTACGCGACCGCCGTCTCGAGCGCCGCGCGGCCGAGCCCGACCGCGAGGGCACCGATCCCGATCCGTCCGCGATCGAGCACCTTCCGTACGTCACCGAAGGCCGCCCCAAGCTCGCCGATCCGGTCGGCGTCGCTCACCCGGCAGTCCTGCAGGCTGAGCTGTGCGGTGTCCGACGCGCCCAGGCCCATCTTCTTCTCGCGCTTCCCCGCCGCGAGGCCGGGGTTGTCGGCGCTCACGCCGAACGCGGTGAGCCGGCGGTCGGCGGTCGCGGCGATGACGACGGTGAAGCCGGCGATCGATCCGTTCGTGATGAACTGCTTCTGCCCGTTGAGGACCCAGCCAGCGCCGTCCTTGCGCGCGGTGGTCTTCGCCGCGACGGCGTCGGACCCCGCGCTCGGCTCGGTGAGGGCCCAGGCACCGAGGTAGGTGCCCTTCGCGAGCGGCGGGAGCCAGCGGGCCTTCTGCTCCGGGGACGCGGCTGCCAGGAGATGGCCGATGCAGAGCGCGTTGTGCGCCGCGAGGGTGAGCGCGATCGAGCCATCGCCCGCGCCGAGCTCCTCCGACACGAGCGCCGCGGTCAGGGCGTCGAGGCCGGAGCCACCGTATTCGGCCGGGATCGTGAGTCCGGTGAGCCCGACCGACGCGAGCTCCGGGAGCAGGGGCATCGGGAATACGCCCTGCTCGCTCCACTCCGCCGCGCGCGGGACGATGCGGCCTTGGACGAACTCGCGGACGGCGTCGCGGACCGCGAGCTGGTCGTCCCGGTAGCGGAGGTCCATCAGCTCGGATACGCCGAGCGGACGCTCGCGTCGACGGTCGGAAGGATCTTGTCGACGAGGGCCTGATCCTTCTCGAGCACGCCCTTGTCGACGTTCCACGCGGCCTTCCGCGCATCCGTGATCTTCTGCCGAATGTCCGGCGAGAGCTGCGCGAACGCCACGATGCGTGCGCGCGTCAGACGCTCGCGCTCGGGCTCGCTCGCCATCCGGGTGAGCTCACGCAGCTGCGGGGTCATCGCGCCGACGCGCGCGATGTCGCTCGGGATCGCCGCGATCAGCTCGAAGCGCTTCTTCCAGAACGCGATCGCGGCCGCCTCGTCGTTGCCGCCCAGCGCAGCGAGCCCCACGTCGATCGGCCGGTCGTCCTTCTTCGCCATGTCGTTCCTCCTTATGCGGGCTGGCCGCGGCGTTTCGCCACGGCCTCGCGAACATACGCGGTGATCTCCTCGAGCGATGCGCCGGGCTGGAAGATGCGTTCGACGCCGTGCTTGCGCAGCGCGACGATGTCGTCCTCCGGGATGATCCCGCCGCCGAACAGGAGCACGTCGTCCATGCCCTTCTCCTTCATGAGCTCGGCGACGCGCGGGAACAGGTAGTTGTGCGCGCCAGAGAGCAGCGACAGGCCGATCGCGTCCGCGTCCTCCTGCAGCGCCGTTTCGACGACCTGCTCGGGCGTCTGGTGGACGCCGGTGTAGATCACTTCCATCCCGGCGTCGCGCAACGCTCGAGCAACGACCTTCACGCCGCGATCGTGGCCGTCGAGGCCGGCCTTGGCCATGACGACGCGGATCGGTCGCTTCATTCGAGCCCGAGCTCCGTCGCGTGCTCCTCGTAATGGCCGTACGTGTTGCCGCCGGTCACGGCGATGACCCACCCGGCGTTCGCGCGCACCTGCTCGTCCGAGAGTTGGGCAACCTCGGCGCGGAGCGCTCGGAACGTCGTATCGAGCTCGTCGGTGAGCGCCTCCGGCCCGACAAGGCGGTGGCTCGACACGACGCGCGCGTTGAACTCGTCGGCGTCCTTGAACGGCGCGATCCCACCCACGCCCTCGTTGTAGCCCGGGAAGCGCCCTTCGGTCCGATACACGCGCATCCGGCGGGCGGTGAGGTCATGCCAGCCGGCGATGTGCGCGAACAGGTCGTGGTACGACCAGCCGCCGCCCGTCGGCTCGTCGATCCGAGCGCGGCCGACGTGGCGCACGGCCTCGCGGAAGCTGCGCCAGCCCTCATCGACTCTGGCGAGGAGCTCAGCCTGGGTCATTCGTGCGGCCGGGCCGGCTTCGCCGGCCGCGGCCGAGCCCCATTCAAAAGTAGCCGGGATCGTGGTACTCGCCATACGTCTCCTTCAGGACTTGGACCTGCTCGCCCACCGTTGCCATCGCGCGCGCGCACTCGACGAACGCCGGCATGAGCTCGCCGTGCGCCTTCGCCTGCGCGCGTAGGCGGTCCATCGCCTCGCGCCAGCGCCCGGGGTCCCGCTTCGCGCGGGTCTCCTCGATGCGGGCGATCTGGTTGCGCTCGACCTCGGGGTCGATCGCGAGCACCGGGATCTTCTCGCCGGCCTCGCTCTCGACGTATTTGTTGATCCCGACGATGATCTTCTCCTTCTCCTCCACCTGCTGCTGGAAGTGGAAGGAGGCTTCGACGATCTCGCGCTGGGGATAGCCCCGCTCGACGGCTGCGACCATGCCGCCCATCCCGTCGATCTCGTCGCGGTAGCGCTCGAAGCCGCGCTCCATCTCGTTCGTCAGATGCTCGAGGTAGTAGGAGCCGGCCAGCGGATCGACCGTCTCGCTCACGCCCGACTCGTGCGCGATCACCTGCTGCGTCCGCAGCGCCAGCGTGACGGCCTCCTCGGTCGGAAGCGCGTAGGTCTCGTCAAGGGAGTTGGTGTGGAGCGAGTTGGTGCCGCCGAGCACCGCGGCCAGCGCCTGGAGCGCCACGCGAACGACGTTGTTGTACGGCTGCTGCGCGGTCAGCGACACGCCGGCCGTCTGCGCGTGCGTGCGCATGAGCAGCGCCCTCCGATTCGTCGGGTGATAGCGACGCTCCATCTCGCGAGCCCAGATCCGGCGCGCGGCGCGGAACTTGGCGATCTCCTCGAAGAAATCGTTGTGCACGTCGAAGAAGAACGACAGGTGCGGCGCGAAGTCGTTCACGTCCAGGCCCGCGTCGACACCCCACTTCACGTACTCGAGCCCGTCGAGCAGCGTGAACGCGAGCTCCTGCACCGCGGTCGAGCCGGCCTCGCGGATGTGATAGCCGCTGATCGACACGGTGTTCCACCGCGGGACGTCTCGAGCGCCATACCGGAAGCTGTCGACGACGAGCTCCATCGCGGGCTTGACCGGGACGATCCACTCCCGCTGGGCGATGTACTCCTTGAGGCAGTCGTTCTGGATCGTGCCACCGAGCGTCGCGAAGGCAAACCCCCGCTCCTCGGCCGCCGCGAGGTACATCGCCCACACGATCGAGGCCGGTCCGTTGATCGTCATGGACGTCGTTACCTCATCGAGCGGGATCTTGTCGAAGAGGATGCGCATGTCGGCGAGCGAGCTGACGGCGACGCCCTCACGTCCGACCTCGCCGCGCGACAGCGGGTCGTCGGCGTCGCGGCCCATGAGCGTCGGCATGTCGAAGGCGGTCGAGAGCCCGGTGACGCCGTGCGCGAGGAGGTAGTGGAACCGTGCGTTCGTGTCCGCGGCCGAGCCGAAGCCGGCGAACTGCCGCATCGTCCAGAGGCGTCCCCGGTACATCGAGGGATAGACCCCGCGCGTGTACGGGAACTCGCCCGGCCGGCCGAGGTCGCGCTCCGGATCGAAGCCCGGAAGCGAGTCGGCCGTGTACAGCGGATCGATCGGCAAGTCCGAAAGCGTGCTGAACCACTGCTTTCGCTCCTTTGAATGGGGCTCGGCCGGGGCCGGCGCAGCCGGGCCCGGCCGCACGAGCTTGCTCATGCGGCAGTGAGCGATCTGGCAATGACCATCCGCTGCACCTCGCTCGTCCCCTCGTAGATCGTCGTCGCACGCGCGTCGCGGAAGTACCGCTCGATACCGTACTCGCGCATGTACCCGTAGCCGCCGAAGACCTGCAGGCACGCGTAGGCCGCCCGGTTGGCCGCCTCGCTCGCATAGAGCTTGGCCTGCGCGGCCTCGCGGGTGAACGGCGCGCCGTGGTCCTTCAGCCACGCGGCCCGCAGCACGAGGAGCCGAGCGGCGTCGATCTCGGTCCGGACCTGCGCGAGCGAGAACCGGATCGCCTGGAACGAGGCGATCGGCGAGCCGAACTGCGTCCGCTCCTTCGCGTACGCCGTCGCCAGAGAGAGCGCGCCGCGCGCGATGCCGAGCGCCTGCGCGCCGATGCCGATGCGGCCGGAGTCGAGCCCGGCCATCGCGACCTCGCTGAATCCCCGGCCCTCGGTCCCGAGCACGCAGGTCGCCGCGATCCGCGCGCCGTCGAACGTGACCGTGCTCGTCTCGGATGCCTGCAATCCCAGCTTGCGCTCGGGCGTGCCGATGGTGACGCCGGGCGTCCCGGCCGGGACGAGGAACGCGGTGATCCCGGCGTGCGGCCGCCCGGGCTCCGCCCGGCCGACGCGGGCGAGGACGATGAAGAATGGCGCGTAGCGCGCGCTCGTGACGAAGAGCTTGGTGCCACCGATCACCCAGCAGTCGCCGTCGCGATCCGCGGTCGCACGGAGGGACGCGGCGTCCGAGCCGGCCGTCGGCTCGGTGAGGCAGAAGCCCGCGAGGCCTCGGCCGTCGGACAGCATCGGGAAGAAGGTCCGCCGCTGCTCGGGCGTCCCGAGCCGCACGATCGAGCTGCAGACGATGCCGCTATTCACGGACACGCCGACCGCGAGCGACGGCCACACCGCCGCGAGCTCCTCCAGCACGAGCGCGAACGCGACGGCCGAGGCACCGAGGCCGCCGTCCCGTTCGGGGACGTTCATCCCGAGCACGCCGAGCTCGCCGAGGGAGCGGATGACGTCGGGCGGGATCGTGCCCTCGTCCTCAGCCGCCGGGATGCGCTCGCGCAGATCGTTGACGAACGCCGCGACCCCGGCAGCCAGGTCGCGCTCGTCGGGGCCCGCGAACGGGAACATCAGGCTCCGGTCCTGTTCAACCCGCGACCTGCGGTCGCGGACGCGCTCATGGCTGGCGGAATTCGCTCGCCGCAGCGAAGCCGCGTCTCGCTCATGCTCCGGCCTTTACGTGCTTCACCGCTTCGGTGAACGCCGGAAGGAACTCGAAGACATCGCCCACGACCCCGTAGTCGGCGACCTTGAAGATGTCCGCGTCGGGATCCTTGTTCACCGCGACGATGACCTTGCTCGAGGTCATTCCGGCGAGGTGCTGGATCGCGCCGGAGATGCCGAGCGCGATGTACAGGTCCGGCGTGACGGTCTTGCCGGTCTGTCCCACCTGCTCTTCGTTCGGGCGCCAGCCCGCGTCCGTGACCGCGCGCGACGCGCCGAGCGCGGCACCGAGCACGTCGGCCAGCGCCTCGACCGCTTTCCAGCTCTCGGGTCCCTTGAGCCCGCGCCCGCCGGACACGATCACGCGGGCCTCGCTCAGCGAGACCCGGCCGCCGTCCGATGCGGTCGGCTCGAAGCGCACGAACGTGAGGCCGGGCGTCTCGCCGGGCGTCTCGCCGGCCGGCAGCGCCGTGACCTGGGGCTCGGCGGCACCGTCCGCGAGAGGGAACGCGTTCGGGCGCACGCTCGCGACCACCGGCAGCGGCGCGCGCACGCGGGCCCGCACCTTGCCCGCGTACATCGCGCGCGTCGCTTCGATCGAGGCGCCGTCGACCGCCAGATCGGTGCACTCGGAGAGATACGGGCGCTTCAGCTTCGCGGCGAGCCGCGCCGCGACATCGCGGCCCGATGGCGTCGCCCCGGCGAGGATGAGATCTGGGGCGTCGGCCTTCGCGCGCTCGGCGAGCGCCGCGGCCGCCGCGGCGCCGGAGACGCGCTCGCCCGTGACCTCGAGGATCTCCAGGTCACCCAGGCTCGCTGCTTTCGCCGCGAGTTCCCTCGAGACCCGACGCAGCTCGCCGTCCTTTTTCTCGGCGATGACCCAGATCTTCATAAGACCTTCGCCTCATCCCGCAGCAGCTTCGCGAGCTCGGCCGCGTGGGCCTTCGTGTCGCCGTCCTTGAAGATCTTCCCGCCGCCGCGCGCGGGCGGCGGCTCGAGCTTCACGATCTCGATCTTGACGGGATCGTCGATCCCGGCGACCGGCCGCTCGGGGATCTCCTTCTTCTTCGCCTTCATGATCCCGGGCAGCGACGGGTACCGCGGGTCCTTGGCGCTCTTCTGCACGGTCAGCACCGCCGGTCCGGTCGCCTTCCAGACCTCGTGGCCGCCCTCGATCTCTTTCCAAATCTCGGTCCCGGACGTCGACGGCGAGAATTTCGTGACCACGGCGACATGCGGCCACCCAAGAGGCCTCGGCCAGGGCGGGACCGACGAAGCCCTGATCGTCGTCGGACGCCTGCTTTCCGCAGAGCACGAGGTCGGGCCCGAGGTCGTCCACCGCGCTCTTCAGCGCGTTCGCGATCCCGAGCGGGCCGAGCGAGTCCGCCCCGTCGCCGGTGACGAGCGTCGCGTCGTCGCAGCCCATCGCGAGCGCCTGGCGCAGCGCGTCCTTCGTCCGGGGACCGCCGACGCTGATCACGCTCACGACCGTGTCGGCCGCGGTGTCCTTGTGCTCGAGCGCGAGCTCGATCGCGTACTCGTCGTACGGCGAGATGGACCACGTGACCCCCTCGGTGACGACCGACTTGCCGTCGGGCGCAACCTTCACCCGCGTGGTCGAATCCGGGACCTGTTTGACGCAGATGAGGATCTTTATCTGATTACTCCTTCACACCTTCGAGGCGCGCCGCCACCAACTCCAGAACGTCGACTGGTTTCAACTCCTCCTGGATCCCCTTCGCGCCCACGCCCTCGTCGAGCATGATCAGGCAGAACGGGCAGCCGGACGCGACCTTCGCGGGCCGCTCACCCTTTGCGTCGCCTGCGGCGAGGATCTGCTCGACCCGGCGGTGATTCACCCGCTGGCCGACCTTCTCCTCCATCCACATACGGCCGCCGCCGGCGCCGCAGCAGAACCCGCGCTCGCGGTGATGCGGCTCGATCTCCATGCGCTTCACACCGTCGATCGCGTCGAGGACCGCGCGCGGATCGTCGTAGATGCCGTTGTGCCGGCCGAGATAGCACGGATCGTGATACGCGACCGACTCGACCGGGCCTGCGCCGAGCGTGATCCGCTTGGTGGCGATGAGGTCCTGCACGAGCTGCAGCGCGTGGACGACCTCGTACGTGCCGCCGAGCTGCGGATATTCGTTCGCGATGGTGTTGAAGCAGTGCGGGCACGACGCGATGATCTTGCGCACCTTGTAGCGGCCGAACGTGTCGATGTTCTGCTGCGCCTGGAGCTGCCAGAGGTACTCGTTCCCCATCCGTCGCGCCGGGTCGCCGGTGCAGGTCTCCAGGGAACCGAGGATCGCGAACGACGTGCCGGCCGCCTCGAGGATCCGCGCGAGCGCCTGCGCGACGCGCTGGTTCCGGCGGTCGAACGACGCCGCGCACCCGACGAAGTAGAGGTACTCGGCGTCCGGCTTCTCGGCAAGCGTCGGCACCCCGAGCCCCTG
>DATCQC010000090.1:0-6924 GCA_036569685.1 Candidatus Limnocylindria bacterium
CCCGCCGAGCCCGCGAACAGGACGAGCACCGCGAGCACCGGCACGAGACGCCGCAGACTGAAAGTGCGCGTCGCCATCGTGAGCGCTCGCACGGTCCACGCGGTCTCGAGGCGTGTCCGGACCTTCCGGTCGGACGCGGCCGAGAGCTCCGTGTCGCCGAGGCGCTTGAGCGCGAAGAGCAGCCGATCGTCGTTCATCGATCCACCGCCAGCCCCGCCAGCACGTGCGCGCCGGACCGCTGCAGCTCCTTGCGCAAGCGCTCGAGGCCACGCTGCTGCAGGTTCCAGATCGCCTTCTCGGCCTTCTCGAGGACGATCGCGACATCGGCCGCGCTGTAGCCCTCGACGAACCGAAGGAGGATCACTTCGCGGTACTCGGGCTTGATCTTCCGAAGAGCCGCGAGCACGGTCTGCATGTCGGATGCGCGGGCGGCATCGCCCTCCACGTCGACCGAGCTGCGCGGCTCGACGCTGATGTCGAACAGCGACGCGCCCCGGTCCCTGCGGCTGCGGTCGATCGCGGCGTTGCGCGCGACCCGATAGAGGAACGCGATGAACGGCAGGCCCTGGTCGCGGTAGCGGGCGAGCGACTCCATCGCCTTGAGGAACACCTCGCTCACCAGGTCCTCGGCTTCGTGCGGGGAGCTCGACCGGGCGAGGCAATAGCGGTAGACCGGCTGACGGTAGCGCTCGTAGAGCTCGCCGAACGCTCCGGCGTCGCCGGCCTGGGCGGCCAGAACGAGGGCAGCATCCGCGCCTGTTTCGGATCCCACCCCGACCGCCGTAGACGACCCATGTGCATTCACCTTCGTTGGTTGTTTCGGCACGCTAACGGCGCATGGGCGTGCCTCACTCACCCGCGCGGGGGTGCGGTCCGGTATCGAAGGCGCGCTCCCCCATTTGGGTGTGGGCCAACGCGCCATGAGCGAGCTTCAGGGAGTGGACCGTTAGCCGGTCAAAAGCGATGGGAGGCGATCTCGTGAAGACGTGGGTGCACGCGGATGACGGTCAGGGGCTGGTCGAGTACGCGCTCATCATCGCGGTGATCGCGATCGCGGTCATCGTGGCGATGATCTTCCTGCGCGACCAGATCTCGAACATCTTCTCGAACATCGGGAACAACCTCACGTAGCCCGTCAGGGCAGGCGGTTGAACCAGAGGAGCGAGAACGCGCTGGCGACGATGGAGAAGACCGCGGCGACGAGCGTGAACAGCGCCGTCACCTCGGTCTTCTGCGTGCGCAGGACGAGCTCGGTCGACAGATTCTCGTAGACCTTCTTGAGATCCGCGTCGCTCGTCGCGAGGAAGTACTGCGCGTCCGTGTCGTCGGCGATCTGCTTCAGCGTCGTCTCGTCGAGCGCCGTGCGGATCGAGCGGCCCTCGAGGCTGAGGACCGCGCCGGCCGGCGTGCCGACGCCGACCGTGTAGACGCGGATCCCGCGCGAGATCGCCTGATCGACGATGGCGAGCGGCGGCGGGAACTGGTTGTTCTGGCCGTCGGTGAGCAGAATGATCGACGCCGACGCCTTCGCGGCGCCCGGGACCGCGGTCTTCGCCGGGGTCTGCGGCGCGTTCGGATTCTGCGGCTGGGTCAGCACGGCCGACGGCTGGTCGCCCTCCGACCCCGAGTCCTCCCAGATCGCGTCGAGCGAGGTGAGGATCGCGCGGCCGATCGCCGTGGCGCGCTGCAGGCGCAGGCGGTCGATCGCGGCGAGGACGAGATCGTGGTCCAACGTCGGGGCCTGCACGATCGAGGCGTCGGTCGCGAAGGAGACGACGCCGATCTTCACGCTGTCGCCCTGCTTCTCGACGAACGCCTTCGCCGCTTCCTTCGCAGCGGTGATCCGGTCGGGCTTGATGTCCGTCGCGCGCATGCTCCCCGAGACGTCGATCGCGAGGATGACCGTGCCCTCCTGGCTCGGGACCTTCACGACCGTGATCGGCCGCGCGAGCGCGACGAGCATGAACGCGAGCGACAGCAGGTAGAGCGCCGGCGGGATGTGCCGGCGGATGCCGGGTCCGCGGCCGAGCGCCTCCTTCACCAGCGAGAGGCTCGCGTAGCGGAGCGCGTACTTGCGGCGGCGGCGCTGCGACCAGATGTACAGGCCGAGCAGCACCGGCACCGCGACGAGGAAGAACAGGCTCGTCGGCCAGAGGAAGCTCATCGCATCACACCGCCACCGCGGCGCGGAGGCCACGCCGCTGTTTCCGCAGGGCCGCGAAGCGGAGGACCGCGCCGGCGAGATCCTCCTCGGTCGAGAGCAGGAGCACGTCGACGCCGCATCGCGTGAACGCGGTATGCAGCTGGGCCTCACGCTCCCGCACGACGGCGTCGAACCGCTTGCGGAACTTCGCGTCGTGCGTGTCGACGTGCACGCTCTCGCCGGTCTCCGCGTCGCTCATGACGACCATCCCGATGTCCGGAAGCTCGCGCTCCCGCGGATCCTCGAGCCGCACCGCGATCACCTCGTGCTTGCGCGCGAGCATCCCGAGCGGCCGCTCCCACCCCGGTGCGGTGAAGAAGTCGGAGACGAGGAAGATCACGGACCGCCGCTTGATCGTCCGGAGAGCGTGCTCGATGAGGTCAGAGACGGACGTGTACGGCGCGCTCTGCAGGCGCGGCAGGCTCATGACGTCGTTCAGTAACCGGAGGACCTGATTCCGGCCGGTCGCCGCAGGGATGGTGCGCTCGACCTTGCCGGCATAGAGGACGGCGCCGATCTTGTTGCCGTGCCGCGTGAGCAGCCGCGCCAGCAGGGCGACGAAGTCCACGAGCTGATCGCGCTTCAGGGTTTTCACCGTCCCGAAGTCCACCGAGGGCGAGAGGTCGAGCAGGAAGTGCGCGGTGACCTCGCGGTCCTCGAGGTACTGGCGGACGTACGGTGTATCCATGCGCGCGCTCACGTTCCAGTCGATGTAGCGGACGTCGTCACCCGGCTCGTACTCGCGGATATCGGCGAGGTCGATGCCGTGCCCGCGGAAGAGCGTGCGGTACTCGCCCTGCAGCAGCCCGTCGAGCCGGCGCAGCACGGTCCACTCGACCCGTCTGAGGACGACCTCAGGCTTTTGCTGCGACACGTTCCTGCAAGGCCTGGGTCGGGGCCGGGATCTTCTGGAGCACGCGATCGATGAGCTGCTCCGGCGACACGTTGTCCGAGAGCGCCTCGTACGAGAGCACGAGGCGGTGGCGGAGCACATCGTGCACGAGGTCGAGGATGTCCTGCGCGAGCACGTACGTGCGCCCGCGCATGAACGCGAGGGCCCGTCCGGTGAGGATGAGATTGATCGATGCCCGGGGGCTCGCCCCGTAGGTGATGTACTTCTTGATCTCCGGCAGGCCGTACTCCGCCGGGCGGCGCGTGGCCGTCGAGATCCGCACCACGTACTCCATCAGGACGGGGTCGACGAAGACCTTGTCGGTCTCGCGCTGGAGCTGGAGTAGCCGCTCCGTCGCCATGACCGGCGAGACCGACGCGAGGCCCTGGGCCATCCGCTCGACGACCAGGAACTCGTCCATCTCGTTCGGGTAGCCGACGACCACCTTCATCATGAACCGGTCGACCTGGGCCTCCGGGAGCGCGTAGGTGCCCTCCGTCTCGATCGGGTTCTGCGTCGCCATGACGAGGAACGGATCGGGGAGCTTGTGCGTCTCGCGGCCGATGGTCACCTGACGCTCCTGCATCGCCTCGAGCAGCGCGCTCTGCACCTTTGCCGGCGCGCGGTTGATCTCATCGGCGAGGAGCAGATTCGTGAAGACCGGGCCGAGCGAGGTCTGGAAGTCGCCGTTCTTCTGGTTGTAGATGCGCGTGCCCACGAGGTCGGCGGGCACGAGGTCGGGGGTGAACTGGATCCGCTTGAACTCGCCGTGGATCGCACCGGCCACGGTCTTGATCGCGAGGGTCTTCGCGAGGCCCGGGACACCCTCCACGAGCAGATGCCCGCGCGCGAGCAGGCCCACGATGATCCGCTCGAGCATGTGATCCTGGCCGACGATGACCCGCTTCACCTCATAGAGGAGCCGGCCCACCTCGGACTGCCGCTCGGCGCTCAGGCTCTGGTCCATCAGTTCAGTCCTCCCCTTGATCCGCTAGTCCGGTGGAACGCCGACCGCGCCGCCCGCGGCCTGGATCGTGACCGCGAACCCGATGCCCGCGAACGAGGCTTGCCCGTTCGGATTCGCCAACCCGCTCACGATCCCCACCACGTCGCCATTGCGATTGAACAGCGGTCCGCCGGAGTTACCGGGGTTCACCGACGCGTCGAACTGGATGAGCTCGGTCATCGGCTTGTCCGCACCCGGCGGCTGCACGCTCCGATGCAAGCCGGAGATCACTCCCGTCGAGAGGCTGCGCGAGAGGCCGAACGGGTTGCCGATGACGATCACGTCGTCCCCGACGTTCAGCGCGTTCGCGTTGCCCATGGTCGCCACGGCCATCTGGTCCGGATGGCCGAGGGCCCGGATCGCCGCGATGTCGTTGTCGTCCTGACGCGCGAAGATCTTCGCCTCGTACGTCGATCCGTCGGCGAAGGTCACGCTGATCTTCGTCGCGTCGGTCACGACGTGAAGCGCGGTCAGGATGTCGGCGTCGGCATCGATGATCACGCCGCTGCCCAGGCTCGTCTTGCCGTCGGGCAGCTCGGCGATGACGGTGACGACCGTCTGCGCGAGTGTCTGGTAGAGCTCCGGGATGGTCGGGCTGGGCGTCGGCGGGGTCGTGTCGACGACCCCGAGCTCGTAGCCCTTGGGGAGCGCGGAGACGGAAAGGACGATCGCCGCGGCGACGAGCACGGCCGTGATCGCGAGCTCGACCCGCTCGCGCAGGGAACGCGCACGCAGCCACGCCGCGACCCGCTGGCGGCGGGTGAGCCAGACGGGTTCGGCAGGCGGCTCCGGCGTCGGTGCGACGCCGTAGCGAGGGAAATTGCCGTAGGGGCGATCGGCGTGTGAGCCTGTCATCCGAGGAAGTCGAGTCTAGGCCTGACGCTCTAAGGATTGGGTAAGAATCACCGCGTGACGAGCCCTTCGATGTCCCGGATCCGGCCGCTGCACACGGGCCACTACACGATGCCGGTGTCCGATACGCGTTTCCCCAACGATCGGATCATCGTGCGCGCGTTCCTCATCGAGCACCCGCATGG
The DNA here is from genome assembly GCA_036569685.1 of Candidatus Limnocylindria bacterium. GTDB lineage: Bacteria > Chloroflexota > Limnocylindria > P2-11E > P2-11E > UBA4735. The sequence goes on from DATCQC010000090.1 coordinate 5,139, forward strand.
TCTCTTCCTCATGGATACGGGGTTCTCGCCGGATGACCGCGCCGCGCTCGAGACATTCGCCCCCGTACACATCCGACCGATCCGCTCGGTGCTCGCCGAAGCCGGGGTGCGGGCGGAGGATGTGCGACAGATCGCGAATTGTCACTTCCACAGCGACCACTCAGGCGGGAATCACCACTTCCCGGGCGTGCCGATCTTCGTCCAGCGTGCCGAGCTCGCGCACCTCCGGGCGACCCCTGACTACAGCCACGCGCCCTCGGTCGCCGACTTCCCTGGCGCGACGCTCGAGGCGATCGAGGGCGAGGCCGAGCCGCTGCCCGGGATCCGGATCGTCGCGACCCCCGGTCACTCGCCCGGTCACCAATCGCTCGTGGTCGAGACGAAGGAGGGCCGGGTCATCCTGGGCGGCCAGGCGTTCAACTTCTCCTCTGATTACGCGCGGCAGCGGTATTCGCTGGAGCTCGCGTTGCGCGGCGAGCCGCACGGCCCTTATCCGGAGTGGGTCGCTCGCTTCCAGGAGCTCGACCCCTGGCGGGTGTACTTCGCGCACGACACGGCCACCTGGGAACGCGGCGCTGACGCGGCGATCGGCTGATCGAGCCGCGATCACCCGCCTACGATCTGCACCGCGCAGGCGTTCGAGATGTCGGTCTTCATCTGATCGGTGAACGCACCCGAGGCCGTGGCCCGCTGGAACTCGTCGTACGTCGGGTAGGTCTGTTCGAACTTGTTCAGCGTGCAGACGCAGAACGCCGCGGCGATCGGACCGGGCACGGTGTTCGGGTCGATGCCGGACACGCAGGTATTGACGAGGCTCGACTCGGCGTCAGCGGGGTAGCGGCCCGACGGGGTCTGCGTCGGCGGGGCCGTCGCGTCGCTGAATGGCGGCAGGCTGCCGGCCGCGAGATCGGGCGTGGGCGAGGGCAACGCCGGCGGGACCGAGAGCGTCGTCGCGAGCGTGCCGACGAGCAGGAACGCGATGATGAGGATGATCGGCACCGCACCAAGACGCGGGCGGTCGCCGCGGCGGCGGCTCACGGGCCCCACCACGGGATCGGGCGGGCGACCCGTCCGTCGCGGACCGGCACGCCTTCGTCACGCAGCAGCCGCGATTGGGCCGGCCATCTCCGGACGAGGCGTCCGTCCGCGGTCACGACGCGGTGCGCCGGCACCGTGAGGCCACGCGAGAGCGCGCTGCCCACGGCGCGCGCCGCCCCTGGCCGGTTCACACGGTCGGCGACCATCGAATAGCTCGCCACGCGTCCGCGCGGGATCCGCCGAACGACCGTCGCGACGCGGCGCTCGAAATTCGTCACGCGAAGAGCGGGGTCATCCCCCGGCGCTCGAGCAGCCCGTCCATCTCACGGTCCGTGGGAACGCCTCCGCCTCGGCTCGCCGCGTCGAGGATCTTCGCGAGCAGGCCGATGTCGCTCGCGGTGTTGAGGAACAGCCGGTCGCGACCGAGTACGAAGCGGACAGCGAGGTGGATGTCCGACTGCTCTGCCAGAGGCTCGTACCACGTGAGCGCGTCGACCGGGCGCACGCTCCATGGCCCGAGCGTGATGCTCTTGATCGTCTGGACCGCGACGTCGCGCTCGGCGCAGGTTGCGAGGAGCGCCTGCACGTCGGCGGCGTAAGCCGGATCGCGGAGCTGCGTCGCGTTGTACGGGAAGAGCACCGTGTCGAAGTCGAAGCGCGCGAGGCTCTCGCGGTGGCGTGCCGCGACGGTCGTGCCGTGGCCGGTGGACGCCGATGAACCGCGCGACGCCGGCGGCGCGAGCCTCGA
>DATCQC010000091.1:0-5786 GCA_036569685.1 Candidatus Limnocylindria bacterium
CGGCATGTGCGGGTACAACGCGGCGCAGTCCGCACTGCGCCGGAGCTTCAGCTGACTGTGTCCGTCGGCGCTCCGGTCTTCGATCCGAGACAGCGGTTCACCGATCCCGACGACGTGCTGCGGACCGTATTCGGCTTTGACGAATTCCGGCCGGGGCAGCGCAAGATCATCGACGCGGTGCTCGCCGGCCGGGATTGCATCGGGCTCATGCCCACCGGTGCCGGCAAGAGCCTCACCTTCCAGATCCCGGCGAAGATCCTCGACGGGCCGGTCCTCGTCCTCTCGCCGCTCATCTCGCTCATGAAGGACCAGGTCGACGCGCTCGTCCGCACCGGCTTCCGCGCCGCGCTCCTCAACTCGACGCTCAGCTGGGACGAGCGGCAGGCGACGCTCGCGAAGCTGCGGGCCGGCGAGCTCGACATCGTGTACGCGGCGCCCGAGGGCCTCGGTGACGGACTTCGCGGCGCGCTCGCGGCGTCGCGGATCAGCCTCATCGTCGTGGACGAGGCCCACTGCATCAGCCACTGGGGCCACGACTTCCGCCCCGCGTACCGGCAGCTCGCCGGGCTGAAGTCGCAGTTCGGCGACATCCCGATCCTCGCCCTCACCGCGACGGCGACCCGCCAGGTCGTCGGCGACATCATCCGGCAGCTCGGCATGCGCAAGCCCGAGGGGTTCAAGGGCTCGTTCTTCCGGCCGAATCTCATCATCACGACCCAGAAGAAGGGCGTCGGCCGCGAGACGCGCACGGACATCCTGGCGCTCATCAAGAAGCACCGCGGCGAGAGTGGGATCGTGTATTGCCTGTCGCGCAAGAGCGTCGACGACCTGACCGCGTGGCTGCGGCGGAATGGGGTGCAGGCCCGCGCGTACCACGCCGGGCTCAGCGATGAGGACCGCGCCGACGCGCAGAACGCGTTCGCGCGCGACGAGGCGGACGTGATCGTCGCGACCGTCGCGTTCGGCATGGGGATCGACAAGAGCAACGTCCGGTTCGTGATCCATCGCGATCTCCCGCGCAGCCTCGAGGGCTGGTACCAGGAGATCGGGCGCGCCGGACGCGATGGCCTCGAGAGCGACTGCGTCCTTATGTACTCGTGGGTCGACGTCCTGGCGTACGACCGGTTCGGTGGCGACATCGACGATCCCGAGCTGCGCGCCGCGACGAAGCAGAAGACGGTCGAGCTGTTCAACCTGGCGGAGAGCACCCGCTGCCGCCACCGGTCGCTCGCCGCGTACTTCGACGAGCAGATCGAGCCCTGCGGCACGAGCTGCGATGCCTGCCTGGGCCGCGACCTCGGCGCGCTGCTCGCGTCGAGCTATCGCGTGACGAACGTGCGCGGCGCGGCGCCCGCGAAGGTGCACATCGACGCCGAGCCGAAGGCCGAGCTATTCGAGAAGCTGCGCGGGCTCCGCAAGGCCATCGCGGATGCCGAGCACGTGCCCGCGTACATCGTGTTCAGCGACGCGGTGCTCCGCGCGATGGCCGCCGCGGCGCCCACGACCGAGCGCGAGCTGCTCGCGATCTCCGGCGTCGGCCCGGTGAAGCTCGAGCGTTACGGCGACCGGTTCCTCGAGCTGCTGCGCAGCTCCGGCTGAGCCTCAGATCGATAGGAGTTCGACGCCGAGTCGCTTGAAGTCCGCGTCGAACGTACACACGGGCTCGTTCGCCTGCCGTGCGGCCACCGCGATGAACGCGTCCGGGAACGCGACACGCTGGTCGCGCATGAGATCGAGCGCTGCCAGCAGCGTGTCCTGCTGGTCAGCCAGGATCCCGTCCGCGCTCAACAGCGCGCTCATGGCGCTCGCGACCTCCGCCGGATCGCGTCCGTAGATGGTCGTCAGGACCCAGACGATCTCGGCTGCGACGATCGGCGTGAGTCGAAGCGCGATCTCACCCGCCTGCGCCTTGGCGAGAAGGCGCTCCGCGCGTCGCGCCAGCGGCGCGGGCTCCTGGGTGAGGAAGCGCACCACCACGTTCGTATCGAGCCACGCCGTCGTCATTTCTTGAGGCGTTTCATGATCCGAGCGGTCTTCGCCGCGTCGTACTCGCCCGCCGCTCGCGCGGCTGCCGCGCGCTCCTTCTGCCAATCGAACGGCGGCATCGGTCGCCCGGGGGCGAGGATGCCGTACAGCTCACTGAGCTTCGGCCGAGGCACCGCGGTGAATCGCATGGTCTTCGGCTCGAACGCGATCTCGTCCCCAACATGGAGCCCGATCTGCTCGCGTACCGCCGCCGGAATGGTGATCTGGCCTTTGCTCGTGATCCGTGCGCGGTAGACGCCGGTCGCTTCGGAAACCTTACGCATCGTCGATGCCTTACTTTTGACCATCGCCTTACATCGTAGCGGTTCGGTCAAGCGAAAGGGCCGCCCCGTGCGGGCGGCCCTTCGACGATCGCCGATGTGAACGCGGGTTACTGCGTGATCTTGCTCACGTACGCGTCGGTGTTGCCGAACTGCGCCGGACAGTCGGTGCCCGGAGCGGGCTTCGCGGTCGCGGCGCCGGTGCCGTCGAGGCCGCGCTGGTACGCGTCGACCGCCGGGCAGTCCACGCCGTTCCGGCTGTCGGTGTAGATGAACAGCGCCGTGTCGTTCGTCGAGGCGAGCGTGTTGTAGTCGCCCCAGAACTGGAGCGCGAGGTTGTTCTGCGCGGACGCCGCCGGATCGGATCCGACGCTCGACACCTTCAGCGGCGCGGACCAGGTGGTCCCGCCGTTGGTCGAGGAGACGTAGTAGCTGTTGATCGTCGCGCTGCCCGTCCCGTAGGCCGGGTTCACCGCGATGAGCGCCTGGTACCCGACGTCGATGCGCCCATTCGGCGCGACGTCGAGGCCCTGGAAGAACGCGTAGCCCTCGGCCGCCGTCGAGACGGTCATCGGTGCGGACCAGGTCGTGCCGCCGTTGGTGCCGCGCGAGACCGTGATGCGGCCGCTGCCGCCTGCGGCGTCCGACCACGACACGTACACGGCGCCGTTCGTCTGGTCGACGCCGGCGCTCGCGAAGCTATCGGTGCGGAAGTTGGAGCCGGGGATCGCCGCCGCGAGATCGGTGAGTGCGGCGATCGAGATCTTCTTGCCGAACGACTTGCCGCCGTCGTGCGAGACGACGACGACCTGCTGGCTGCCGAGCTTGTTGTCGCTGTCCTCGAAGATCACGTACACGGTGCCGTCCGGTCCGGTCCGCACGACCGAGCCCTGACGGCCACCGCGGGCGCGGTTGTTGTACGCGGACGAGACCTGGTGCTGCTTGGACCAGGTGAGACCACCGTCCGTCGAGTACACGAGCACCACGGGCTCGGCGGTCGATGGGATCGACCGGAACTCGGTGTACGTCGCGTACACCCGGCCGAAGAACGGCGAATTGGGGTTGCGGTCGGCCCAGATGTCGTTCTTGTCGTTGAACACGTTGCCGTTCGACTGCGCGGCGATGATCGGGTCGTACCACGACGCGCCGTAGTCGTCGGAGATCGATACGGCGATCTGCTCGGCGAGCTGGTTGCCGGGTCGCCCGGCGGTGCTGTACGAGGCGAGACCCTCGTAGTAGGCGCGTGGGCCGTTGTCATAGCTGAACGTGCCATTCGCGCCGGGCTGGGGCCCGAACACGATGACCGGGTCGCCGTCGGAGACGAGCGAGCCGGCCGGAGCCGATGTCGCGAGCGCGCCTGCCGACGGTGCGACGGACGTGCCGGTGTCGGTGTACCCCGGAAGGAGCCCGAGGTTCGTCCAGGTCGCGCCAGCGTTGCTCGACGCGTAGATGCCGTTCGTCCCGACGTTCGGGAAGAACGAGCAGTCACTGCCCGGCGCGGTCGAGCCCCGCTGGGTGCCCGGGCCGCAGGCCGGTTGCTTCTGCTCGTCGTTCGAGCCGGCGAGCGCGTGCGTCCCGTCGGGCGCGATCGCGACCGTTGGCTCGTTCTGCTTGTTCGTCGGGAACCGCGCAGTCGTGTTCGAGTTCGTGTCACCCGCGACCTGCGGCAGGTTCGCCTGACTGTCGGTCCACGAGCTCGCGATCGCGCTTCCCGCGGCCGCGATGACGAAGACGATGGCAATGAGCAACGCGAGCGGTGATCTGCGCATGCGTGAGTCCTCCCCGTGTCTCTGACGCGGCCGGATGCCGCACGGCGATCGTAGCCTCGAGGGCGTTCGCCACCGTTAAGGGGCGCGGCAGGCCGATGGGCTCTAACGAAGCTGACGCCCAGCCGTTAGCCGTACTTTCCGGCAACTTGACCCGCGCGGCGCCCACACCGCACAGTGCATCGCGGTGGATGCACGGCCCGGGATCATGGCGGTCGCCGGAGCGCTCAAGTTCGTCGCCGTTGTGGTCGGCGCCGGCGCGATCATCGGCGTCGCGGCGTTCCGGGCGGAGCTGCTCGTGCTATTCCCGTTCGTCGGCGCGACGGGTGTCGCCACGCCGGCGATCTTCGCGGCCCTCGTCATCGCCGCCGGTCTGCTCTTCTGGGGACTCGCCGACGTCATCGTGCTGCTCGCCGAGCACATCGAGGAGCACGAGGAGCTCAAGGCCGCGATTGCGAGCGCCGCCCGCCGGCCCGCCGCGGCGGCCGACAGCACAAAGGGGGCCGGGGTCGGCGACGTCCCTGGCTTCCAGCGCTACCAGCGGCCCATGACCCGGATGTTGAAGTGGACGGCAAACGTGACGAACGGCCCGGCGCTCCTTGCGAACCCGGTCTGCGAGATCCCGAAGGGCGGCGCGGTCACCGCGATCGGCGAGCTCAAGGACTTCGCGTTCGTTGAGTCGCCCAGCGGCAACGGCTGGGTGCCCAAGGACGCTCTCGCGGCACCCCAGGCGGCGACCGCCTAGCAGTCCCGCGTCCCTCGCGGCCGAATTCCTCTCAGACTCTCTTCTTGGCCGTGTCGCGGGGCGCCGCGCGCTTTCGAACTCCTCCCGCTCCGTTTGGCGTAGCAAGTCTTCGCTCAAAGCCATCGAGTAGCGCGAACAGCCCGACCGCCTCCCAGGCACGGCCCCACTTGCGCTTGGTTACTTCCTTCACCACTCCCGCCTTGTCGAGACGCTCGATGCCGAGCCGCGCGGCTTCGTCGCTCAGACGCAGGAACTCCGTCGCCGTCTTTAGGTCGAAGACGGGGTGCAGTGGCAAGAGCTCGATGAGCTTGGCGGCCGCGCTCCCGCCGCGCGGCTCGGCGAGCTCGCGCCAGCGCGTCTTCAGGATCTCGATGTCCGCGGCGAGTGTCCGTGCACCCTCAGCAGCGATGCCGGCCGCGCGCGAGAACACGCCCGTCCACTCGTTGTCATCGTGGCGTCGGTATGCGGTGAGGCCGGCGATGTAAGCGTCGTAGTTCGCCGCGAGCACGAGGCTGATCGGCGGGACGTAGTGCGGAGCCAGCCCCCGCCGGCGGAGTACGAGGTGGATCAGGATCCGGCCGACACGACCGTTGCCATCCTCGAAGGGATGGATCGTTTCGAATTGGGCATGGGCGATCGCGGCCTGCGCGAGCGGCGCCAGATCCTTGCGCGCGATGAAGGCGAGGAGATCGTCCAGGAGCCGAGGAACGTCGTCTTCCGGCACCGGGATGAACGTTGCTCGGTACGGGTTGTCGCGATGGCCGATCCAGTTCTGGATCGTACGCAAGCGGCCGCCGATGCGTTCGTCACGCGTGCCCTTGAACAGCCGGGCATGGATCTTCAGCAGCGTGTCGACCGTGACCGGCGCCGAGGTGGACCCGAGTCTGAGTGCCTCCTGCATCGCTGTGACGTTTCCGAGGACGCCCGCCGCGTTCGCCGACGCCAGCTTCGAGTCGAATGCAGCCTCGG
>DATCQC010000092.1:0-3924 GCA_036569685.1 Candidatus Limnocylindria bacterium
CCTGGAGCGCGTTCGGGACTTGCACGAGCACGGCGTCGTCGGGAACGTCGGGGAGGTCGTGCTCGACGACGGCCGCGAGCGCTCCGCGCCTGAGCGCATCACGCACGAAGTCGTGGCCGTCGCGCTGATCGCGGAGCGCGAAGAAACACTCACCGCCCTCGATCAACCGAGAGTCGTAGGCGCCGCCGCTGAATCGGAGAACGGGGTCGGGGCTGCCGCGCACCACCCGGCCGCCGCTCGCGGCGAGGAGTCGTTCGAGCGTGAACAACGCCGTCGATGCTAGGGCTCCGCCGATCTCTAGGGCCTGCGATCCGGCTGGATGCGCGCGTAACGGAGGATGTCCTGCGCGACGCCCTTGAACGCGTCCGTCGCGGTCACCGTGCCGAGCAGCTTCGAGTCGGGCTTCTCGAGGACGACGAGCACGACGTACTTCGGATCGTCGGCCGGGAAGAATCCTGCGAACGAGCTCACGTACTGATCGTCGACGTAGCTGCCGTCGGGGCCCGCGATCTGTGCCGTGCCGGTCTTGCCCGCGACGCTGAACCCGGGGATCGCGGCGTTGTGCGCGATCCCCTCATCGACCGTGCCCAGCAGCATCGCGCGAAGGGTCGCGGCGGTGTCCGGCGTCACGACCTGCCGTATGGCGGCCGGCGCGGTGCGGTGCTCCCCGTCCGCATCGCGCCGGCTCGCCACCACGTAGGGCCGGTAGAGCGTCCCACCGTTCGCGAGGGCCGCGTAGGCCATCGCCAGCTGCAACGGCGACACGCTCACGCCTTGACCGAACGACGCCGTTCCGACGTCGACCGGGTACCACTCGGCCAGGGGCCGGACCGTGCCGCTGACCTCGCCGGCCAGGTCCACTCCGGTCGGCGTCCCGAAGCCGAAGCGAGCGAAGTAATCGGAGAGGCGCTGCGCGCCCAGCTTCTGCCCGACCCACGCGGCGCCCGCGTTCAGCGAGCGCTCGAGGACCTGGGTCACGGTCGTCGGCCCGTAGGCCTTGCCGAGCGCGTTGTTCAGCCTGCGTCCGCCGACGACCGTGTAGCCGACGTCGTTGTAGGCGTCCGTCGGTTTCACGACCTTCTCATTCAGCGCGGCGGCGATGGTCACGGCCTTCATCGTCGAGCCCGGCTCGTACGGCCACGCGATCGCGCGATCGCGGAGGGCCTCCGGGTCGGCGAGCCGCACCGCGGCCGGGTCGTACGTCGGCGCGGACGCGAGCGCGCGGATCGAGCCGTCGGTGGGATCGACCACGAGGACGGAGCCACTGGTCGCGTGCTCCTTCTTCATCGCGGCGGCAAGCTCGCGCTCGGCGGCCGTCTGGGCGACGAGGTCGATGGTGAGCGTCAGGTCCACGCCGTTCTGCGGTGCGACGGCCTCACGAAGACCCACGGCCAGATCGCGGTTCGCGGGATCCCGCTCGACGACGAGGCGGCCGTCGGTCCCTCGCAGCGCCGCGTCGTAGTAGCCCTCGACACCGGTGACGCCGTCGCCGTTGTCGTTGACGAAGCCGAGCACGGACGCGCCGATCGCGTCGTTCGGATAGAGGCGTTTGGGCTCGTTCTGGAATCCGAGACCCGGGATGTGCAGCGCGGCGATCGCGTTCGCGGTCTCCTCGGGGAGCCACCGCTGCACGTAGAGCCACTCGGCGCCGGAGTCGAGCGCCGCGCGGATGGGTCCGGGATCGCGCCCGAGGAGCACGCCGAGCGCGTGCGCGGCCGCGGCCTTGTCCGGGATCTGTGCCGGCAACGCGTAGAGGGACCGGAGCTCGACGGTGGTCGCGAGGATCGCGCCGTTCCGATCTCTGATCACGCCCCGATGGGCCGCGACGACGAGGTCGCTGCGGACCTGATCCGTCGCGCGCGCGAGAAGCTCCGCGCGGCCGAACGTCTGCCAGTACGCGAGGCGGCCGGCGAGCACGAGTGACGCGACGGCGAACAGCGCGAACAGCAGCCGGAGACGCCGGGGTCGTACCGTCTGCACCCTTCCTCCGTCGCGCGCGAGCTTGGCTAGCGCTTCGCGATGAGCGTTTGTGCGGCGATCACCGGTACGTAGCTGGCGCGGACCATGCCGAGACGCTGGGCATCGGTCGCGATGCGCGCGGGTGTGTCGAGCCGCGCGCTCTGGACCTCGAGCAGCGAGTTCTGGCGGCGGAGCTCGTCCCGCTGGGCGGCAAGCTTCTGCACGTCGTAGCCGGCCACCGAGAGGGCCGTCGTCTGCGACACGTACACGAGTGCCAGCGCGAAGCAGAAGACGATCGCCGCGATCGCCACGCCGAAGATCCGGAGATCCCACGAGGCGGCGCGAACCCGTGCGACGGCGTGCGTACGACCGAGGAGGGTGGTCCGCGACCGGGTCTGTTGTGCGCGGTGCCGCGCGGGCGCGGCGTGCGAGGCGCGCACGGTGCGGTTTCGCGGGGACGCCGAAACAAGCCGGACCGCCTGCGACGCGATCACGACGCGATCTTCTCGGCGACGCGAAGCCTGGCGCTGCGGGCGCGCGGGTTGCGCATCGTCTCGGCGTCAGCCGCCATCAACGGCCGACGGGAGACGACGCGCAAACCCGCGCGGTGACCGCAGACGCAGGTGGGGAGGTGGGGAGGACAAATGCAATCGCGCGATTCCCGGGCCATGAACTGCTTCGTGACCCGGTCCTCGAGCGAGTGGAACGAAATGACCGCGAGCCGGCCACCAGGACGAAGGACCGCGAGCGCGGCCTCGAGGCCCCGGGCGAGATTGCCGAGCTCGTCGTTCACGGCCATGCGCAGGGCTTGGAACACCCGGGTGGCCGGGTCGATCTTGCCGGGACGCCGCGTCTTCACGCCGGCCACGAAGCGGCCGAATTCGTCCGCGGCGATGAACGGGCCCCTCGCCCGCCGGCGCACGATCGCGCCCGCGACGCGCGCGGCCTCGGGCTCTTCACCGAGCTCGGCGAAGATCCGCCGGAGGTCGCGCTCCTCCCAGGTATTCACCAGGTCGGCCGCCGTGAGCTCGAGTCGCGGGTCGGACCGCATGTCGAGGGGTCCTGACGCACGAAAGCTGAAGCCACGGGCGTCGTCGGCGAGCTGGATGGACGAGAGGCCGAGATCGAGGAGGACGCCATCGATGCCGATGAAGTCGTGCTCGCGGGCCACCTCGGAAAGATCCGCGAAGTTGGCGTTGACGAGTACGGCGCGATCGCCGAAGCGCGCCAGCTCCCGTCGCGCGATCGCCAGAGCCGCAGGGTCGACGTCGAGCCCGAGAAGGCGGCCATCCGGCGCGGTGCCGTCGAGAAGAGCGCCGGCGTGGCCTCCCCCGCCGACCGTGCCGTCGAGGAAGCGGCCACCTGCACGGGGAGCAAGCTGGGCGAGTACTTCGGCCAGGAGAACCGGCTCGTGCGCCCTCCCATCGCTAGATCCCGAGGTCCGCGAGGCTGTCGCTGATCGACCCTTCGACCTGGGCGAGGCGGGCGTGCCAGCGGTCGGGCTCCCAGAGCTCGAGCCGGTCGTTCGCGCCGATGACGATCGCGTCGCCGGTGAGCCCGGCGTACTGGCGGAGATGGGCTGGGATGCTGATCCGGCCCTGAGCGTCGAGGTCCGCTTCGTGCGCTCCCCCGACGAGGAAGTGGACGAAGGTCTGGACCGTCCGGTCCGTGCGCGGCCGCTTGCGGATCTCGGCGTTGATCGCCTCCCACTCACTGGTCGGGAACACCGCGAGGCACTCGTTGGTCCAACGCGTCACGACCGCTCCTTCTTTGAAGCGGGCTCTGAACTTTGCGGGGACCGCCAGCCGACCCTTCTCGTCCAACGCGTGGGAGAATTCGCCGGCAAAGTACGTTTCCAACTCGCCTGTGCGCCCTTCCGATTCCGGGGCCTGCTGGTTCCCCACCAGTCCCCACTACTCACCACGCGGGTGCACTTTGGCGCCACCCGAGCGTGCTGTCAATAGG
>DATCQC010000093.1:0-26648 GCA_036569685.1 Candidatus Limnocylindria bacterium
GAGCCGATCCCGCGTGCGTGCGCGCACGGCCGCCAGGGTCATCGCCGGATCGCCATCGATCGAGCAGAACGACTCCTCCGCGCCCGAGCCCGTCGCGACCCACGCCGGCGAGAGGAACTCGCGGATCGCGCGCGCCGCCTCGGGCACGCCGATCCCCTCCCCGAGCGGCACGACGCAGTACCGGAAGGTCATCTCACCGAGGCACTGGGCCGACGGCGTCTCGACCTGGGGGCCGGCCTGGCCGCGCCGCTCGGGCAGATCCCCGCGCGACAGGAAGCCCACCGACCGGAACAGCGTCACCGCGATCGCCGTCCCGTCGCCCAGCACGGAGTACTCGCGCAGGCCGTCGGCGCCGAGCGCGATGCCGCCGTTCGCCCCACCGGCGGCCACGAGCTCGTGGAAGCACCGCTCGGGCGTCGGCGGCTCGACCCAGCCGCGCTTGCGCGGCACGCGGTTCGGGCGCTCGAGCCAGGCGAATCCGGCACCCGCGGTGTGCGTCCCGGTCCGGATGCCGGTCTCGCAGACGACCTTCAGGCGGTGGTCGCGCGACGCGTTCGTCACCGTCGCCGTCACGTCCACGTGCGACGCGCCGGCATCGAGCGAGATCGCGAATCGGACCCGGTTGTCGACGAGGTCCGGAACGCGCGCGAACCGGTCCGACCGCAGCGACGCAGGCAGGCGCAGGACAAGGTCGACGGTCACGATCGCGCGATCGCCCTCGACCTTCGTCGCCTGTCGTCCGACGGCACCCTTGGAGCCGATCGTCGGGCCTGCGTACGAGTACGTGTATTCGTCGCCGCGGTCGCCCTCGTCGATGAGCAGGTTCATGCGACCGCTCCGCGTGTCGGTGACACGGTCGACGATGACGAAGCTGCCGTCGTCATCGACCTCGACCCGCAGCCGCTCGTTGACGATCACGCCGGGATCCGGGGCACTCACGCCGTCGGTCCGGCCGCGGACGGCCGCGGCGACCCCGAGCGGCGCGCAGGTCACGAGGGTCGGGCGCCCGCTCACGGGTACGACCACGTCGCGGACCCACGGGAGCGCGTTCCACACGACGGGCGCCGCGCCCTGACCCGCGAGCGTCGCCGACAGCTCCGTGACCAGCCGCTCGCCCTCGGAGCGCACGCGCGCGAATCGCGGGCGCATATCGATGTCGTGCACCGCATCGATGGAGCATCCGCAGATGGAATCGTGCGGATGGTTCTCGAGCAGCGTGCGCCAGAGCGAGCGCAGCGTCTCGCCGCGCGTGCCACCGCTGAACGCGTCGAGCGGCTCGCAGCGCTCGAGCAAGAGCCGCTCGCAGGCGGCGTTCTCCTGCTTGATCCACACGCGCGTGGAGTTGGTGCCGCGCAGGATCGGCCGGTACTTGCCCGACACCATCTCGCCGCTGTAGATGCCGCGCGGCGTGGGGACCGCGGCGATGAACTCCTCGAGCGTGGCGATCGTCGCCTTCGTCCGCGGCGCGACCTGGCCGATCGCATCGACCGCGTCGGGCAGGTTCTCGAAGGCGGACGTGTGGTCGGTCCCCACCATGAACAGGAGCGCGTCGCCCGCCGCATACGGTGCGATGCTGTCCATGATCCGCGGCAGCATCCGCCGGACACGCCGCCGGACATCGGCCACCGGCTTGACGCCCTCGGCCACGAGCGGCAGCGCGTTGTCGTAGTGGCCGACCTGATGGGACGCGATCACCCGGTCGCCCGACGGCGACTCCCAGTTGAACTCGCTCCCGAGCTCCTCCCCCTCGTCGCCGACGCCGCGCGCGAATACGTAGGAGTCGTAGCCGAACCCGCGAAGCACCTGGGGGAGCTGCGCGGGGTGCCCGAACGGATCGGCGACGTAGGCGACACGCGACGCGCGCCCGAATGAGCCCGCGACCCGCAGGCCTTCCTGCAGATTGCGCACGATGGACTCGCCCGACACGAGCAGGAGATCCGCGAGCACGTACCACGGTCCGATGAGCAGCCGGTCGGCGCGCACGAGCGCCTCGATCCGCGGACGATCGCCGGGCCGGACCACGAGGTGGTCCTCGAGCGGGATGGTCTGGCCGTCGAAGGTGAACGAGCGGAATCGGGGATCGCGCTCGAGCAGATCGAGCAGCGACCCGACCATCGGCACGAGCTTCGTGCGGAAGCTCTCGAAGCGCTCGTACCACTCGCGATCCCAGTGGGTGTGGGCCACGACGAACGCCCGCCACGGGTAGAGGCGCAGCACCCACGCGACGATCGGCGGGGCGGCCAGGCCCCAGAACGTGCCGACGACCGCGCCGCCGAGCGCGTCGAGCGGGTAGTGCACGCCGACGAACACCCGCGACAGCCCGACCGCGAACGCGAGCAGCAGCGCGAACGGCCGAAAGCGCGGGAAGCACTGACCGAACGCGACCGCGGCTCCGAAGGCGAGCGCGGTATCGCCCGACGGGAACGAGTACGAGCCCGGCTCCGTGATGATCGGCTTGAGCGCGTCGGGGATCGCGAGGAACGGCCGCTCTCGCTGGAACACGTGCTTGAGCGATTCGGCCGAGGCCAAGGCGAGGACCATCCCGATGAAGACGGTGAGGGCGACCCACAGACCGCGGCGTCCGCCGCGCGTGCGCCACGCCACGACACCGAGCAGCCACCATTGCAGACCGAAGAAGTTGAGATAGGTGATCGCGATCGCCACCACCGCGATGAACGGGTTGCGCGCGGCGACGATCGCTGAGTACAGGCGCTCGTCGAACGCGAAGATCGCATCCATCAGCGCGAGCGGACGTGGCGCCAGATGAACAGGCCGACCGCGGCGACGATCGCCGCGGCGACGAGGTAGTCCAGCCCCTTGAGCGACTGCTTGATGTCGACCCAGCGCTCGCCCAGGACCATGCCGCCCCAGACGAGGAGCATCACCCAGGGGATCGCGCCGAGGACCGAGAAAGTGACGAAGCGCCACAGCGGCATCCGGGCGACGCCGGCCGGGATCGAGATGAACGTCCGCACGACCGGGATCATCCGCGACACGAAGACGGTGACGTCGCCCCAGCGCTTGAAATGGCGATCGGCGAGGTCCAGGTCGTGCATCGAGATGAGGACGTACTTCCCGTAGCGCTCGAGGAGCGGGCGGCCGCCATATGCGCCGATCGCATACGCGATGAGCGAGCCGAGAGTGTTCCCGGCCACGCCGGCGGCGACCGCGCCCCAGTAGGACCACGGCGCGCTCGTGAGCGGCTCGGCGATGCCGCGGGCCACCGAGAAGCCCGCGAACGGGAGGATGATCTCGCTCGGGATCGGGATCGCGGCACTCTCGATCGTCATCGCGAGCACGACACCGAGGTAGCCGAACGCCGCGTAGGCGCGTTCGAGCAATGGCAGCACATATGCGTCGATGGCCTCAAGCACCCCGGTATCATCGGGCACAAGGAAGCAGGGCGGGCCGGGGGAGAACGACGGCAGGGAGACGCCCATGCGCCACACGACGACCAGCGCCCTCGACGATCGACTTCGCGACGGCCTCTCGCGCGTCGGCAGCGCCGACCTGCTCGTCGGGATCCCGAGCTTCAACAACGCCGGGACCGTCGGTCACGTCGCGCGGACGGTGGCCGCGGGACTGCGGACGCACTTCCCGGACTCGAGCCCGGTCATCGTCAACGCCGATGGCGGCTCGAAGGACGGCACCAGCGAGGTCATCGCGAGGTCCACCGACGGGCTCCCCACCATCACCGGTGCGTACGTCGGCCCGCCGGGCAAGGGATCGGCGTTCCGGGCGATCTTCGAGATCGCGACGCAGCTGGGCGTCGCGGCCTGCGCGGTCGTCGACAGCGACCTGCGGAGCATCACGCCCGAATGGATCACGCGGCTCATCTCGCCGATCAAGGGCGGGGCCGCGGACTACATCACGCCGCTGTACGCGCGGCACAAGTTCGACGGCACCATCACGAACAACGTTGCGTACCCGCTCACGCGGGCGCTCTACGGTCTCCGGCTGCGACAGCCGATCGGCGGCGAGTTCGGATTCAGCCCGCAGCTCGCGCGAGACTTCCTCGACGGCGCGGCGTTCGGAGGCGGTGACGTCTGGCAGAGCGACGTCGCGCGCTTCGGCATCGACATCTACATGACGACGACCGCGCTCGTGCGCGGCAAGAACGTCGTGCAGGCGTTCCTCGGCGCGAAGATCCACGATCCGAAGGATCCGGGCGCGGACCTGGCGCCGATGTTCACGCAGGTGGTGAGCACGCTGTTCCGGCTCGCGGTCGCGAACCCGAAGGCCTGGACTGCGGTCCGGGGCTCGAAGCCCGCCGCGATCGTCGGATCCGTCGATCCCGTCGAGCCTGAGGCGGTGAACGCGAGCGTGGAGATCCTCCAACAGAAGTACGCGGCCGGCCGCATCGAGCACGAGCGCACGTGGGCCGCGATCCTCTCGAAGCCCGTGCCCGAGCGCGTTGACGAGGCAGCGTGGGCGCGGATCGTCTTCGACTTCCTCATCGCGTCGAAGCAGCGGCCTGCGGAGACGCAGCGCTACGTCGGCGCGCTCGTGCCGCTGTATTTCGCGCGGGTCGCCAGCTTCATCGAGGAAGCGAAGGACCTCGACACGGAGCGGGCCGAAGCGGTCGTCGAGCGGCAGGCGGCGGTCTTCGAGAAGCTCAAGCCCGAGTTGATCGCCCGCTGGTGAGCGTCTCCATGAAGGAGGACAGCCTCGTCCTCGTCTCCGAGGACGATGGCGGCCTGCCCATCGGTACCTCCTCGCCGCTCGGGCTCTATTACCACGACACGCAGTTCCTCTCCGGGTTCGCGCTGCGCATCAACGGCCAGCCGCCCGCGCTGCTGTCGGCGAATACCGAGCAGAACTACGTCGGGGCGTTCCAGCTCGCGAACCGTCCCGCCACGCTCGACGACGGGACGATCCTGCCGTCCCAGTCGCTCTCGGTGCGCCGCACCCGGTTCCTCGCCGACGGCCTCCGTGAACGCGTCGGCATCCTCAACTGCAACCCGGCGAAGGTCCGCCTCCGGATCGAGCTCGAGTTCGACGCGTCGTTCCGCGACATGTTCGTCGTCCGCGGCTATCGCGGTGTCCCCGCCGTGGTCGAAGCGACGCCGGTCGAGGCCATCCCGAACGGGATCCGGTTCCAGCGGCTCGGGCGCGACGGCGTGCGACGCACGACCGATGTGACGATGCGGCCCGCCCCGGATCGCATCGAGGATCGCACGTTCGTCCTCGAGCGCGAGCTCGCGCCGCAGGAGATCGTCACGTACGAGCTGGCCATCGTGCCGCGCGAGGATGGCGCGGGCGAGGCTCCCGCGCCGCGCGACTTCGACGAGGCGCTCGATGCGCTCAACGCGAAATACCGCCGGTTCCTCCGCACCTGCGCCGACTACTCGACGAGCTCGGAGTCGCTCGACGAGGAGCTCGTCCTCCGCAGCGCGCTCGACCTCCGCGCGCTCATCGACACCGAGGACACGGGGCTCTACGTGACGGCGGGCATTCCGTGGTACGCGGTGCCGTTCGGGCGTGACGGGATCATCGCCGCGTACCAGACGCTCGCGTGGAACCCGGACATCGCGCGTGGCACCCTGCGGCTCCTCGCGCGCTACCAGGGCACGAAGCTCGACCCGTTCACCGAGGAGGCGCCGGGGAAGATCTTCCACGAGCTGCGGCGCGGCGAGCTCGCGCGCCTCGGCGAGGTCCCCCATCGCCCGTACTACGGCACCGTCGACGCGACCCCGCTCTTCGCGATGCTGTTCGCCGAGACCGTGAAGTGGACGGGCGATCGGGTGCTCTGGCGCGAACTGCTGCCAGCCGCCGAACGCGCGATCACCTGGTGCGACACGTTCGGCGACGCGGACCACGACGGCTACATCGAGTACGGCGCGAGCCCGAGCGATCTGCGCAACCACGGTTGGAAGGACTCGGGGAACTCGTTGTCCGATCCGAGCGGCCAGCCGTCGGTGCTCCCCGCCGCGCTCGTCGAGGCGCAGGCCTACGTGTACGCGGCGAAGCGCGGCCTCGCCGATCTCTACGCGATCGACGGCGAGCCGGAGCGCGCGGCGGTGTTGCGGGCGGAGGCGGCCGCGCTCGCCGAGCGGTTCGAGCGCGACTTCTGGATGGAGAACGAGGGCTGCTACGCGCAGGCGCTCGACGGCAACAAGAAGCAGGTGCCGGCGGTCACGAGCAACGCGGGCCACGCGCTCTGGGCGGGGATCGCGCGGCCGGATCGCGCGCGGCGCGTGGCCGAACGGCTCATGGCGCCGGACATGTTCAGCGGCTGGGGTGTGCGCACCCTGTCGAGCACGTACCCGACGTACAACCCGATGAGCTATCACAACGGGTCCGTTTGGCCGCACGACAACTCGCTCATCGCGCAGGGGTTCGTGCGGTACGGGCTCCGCCAAGAGGCGAACGCGATCGTCGAGGCGCTCGTCGAAGCTGGGAAGCGGTTTCCCAACGCGCGCGTGCCGGAGCTGTTCTGCGGCTTCCAGCGCGACCTTCGCTTCTCGTCGCGGCCGGCCGACTACCTGATCTCGTGCATCCCCCAGGCCTGGTCGGCCGGGATGGTCTTCCTCTGCCTGCGCACCCTCCTCGGCCTCGAGCCCGACCTCGAACGCCGGCGGATCCTGGTCGACCCGACGCTGCCGGTCTGGCTCGACCGCATCGAGGTCCAGCACCTCCGCGCATACGACTCGCTCATCTCGTTCCGCGTCCGCCGCTCCGGCCGGAGCGTCACGGTGACCGGCGGGGGCTCGCGGGTCGCGCGGACCTCGGCGCCGGCGATCACGTGAGCCGCAAGAAGCGGCGCGTCCTCTTCCTCCACTACACCGCGCCTTCCATCCTCGGCGGCGTCGAGCACGTGATGGGCATCCACGCCGCGGCGGCGCAGCGGGCCGGCGACGACGTCGCGATCCTCGCGGGCCGCGGCACCGAGCGTGGCGTACCGGTCATCCGGATCCCGGAGCTCGACTCGCAGCATCCGGCCGTGCTGCGCGATCGCGCCGCGCTCGCGCGTGGTGAGGTCACGCCGGCGCACGCCCTGCTCGTCGCGTCGATCGCGCGGAAGCTCCGCCCGCACATTCGCCGCGCCGACCGCGTCGTCGTGCACAACGTCTTCACGCTGCACCTCAACGCCGCGCTCACCGAGGCACTCTTCGGTCTCGCCGCGGAGCGGCCGGGCGTCTTCATCGCCTGGACGCACGACCTCGCATGGACCGACGCGCAGTACCAGGCACAGCGCCACCCCGGGCGACCGTGGTCGCTGTTCGCGACGGCGGCGCCAGGGGTCCGCTACGTCGCGATCTCCGAGAAGGCCGCGCGCGAGCTGTCGGCCCTCACCGGTCTCGCCCGCTCGAAGGTCGCGCTCGTGCCGAACGGCGTGGACCGCGTGGCGGTGCTCGGCCTCTCGGCCGCGGGGGTCCGGATCGCGAACCGCCTCGATCTATTCGAGGCCGACCCGCTGCTCCTCCTGCCGGTGCGCATGACGCGCCGCAAGCGGATCGAGATCGCGATCGACGCCCTGGCGGCGCTCCGCCGGGCGCACCCGCGCGCGGCGCTCGTCGTCACGGGCGGGCCGGGGGCGCACAACCCGACCAACGTCGTCTACGAGCGCGAGCTCGCGGCGCGCGCCGGACCGGGCGTGCACCTCCTCCACGCGGAGCGCATCCGGATCGGCGTGCGCGAGCTCGCGGACCTCTACGGCCTCGCCGACGCGCTCGTGCTCCCGTCGGCGAACGAGGGCTTCGGCCTGCCGATGCTCGAAGCAGGTCTGCGCCGGCTCCCGATCATCTGCTCGGACATCCCCGCCCTCCGCGAGACCGGCGGCGCCGACGCGACGTACGTCCCGGTCGACGCCGACGCGATCGCGTTCGCGCGAGCGATCGAGGAGCGCCTCGCCGGCGACCCGATCGCGCGGCTGCATCGGCGGGCGCGCGAGAACGAATGGCCGCGCATCCTGGCCGAACTCGTGCTACCGGTGATCCACGCATGAAGTGTCTTGTCGCCATCGTGGATCCCGCACGCGACCGCGGGTTGATCGACGTCGCCGCCGGCCTCGCCGGCGAGGACGGCGAGATCGTGGTCGCGTCGGTCATCGAGGTGCCCGAGGGCGATACCCTCGCCTCGGCGCAGCCGCACGCCCGCGCACGGCGGCGGGAGCTCTTGACCCTCGCGGGATCGCAGAGCATCCGCCCGCTCGTCACCGTGGCCCGGCTCGGCTGGGCCGCGATCGTCGACGCCGCCCGGGAGGAGCGCCCGGACCTCCTGCTCATCGGCTGGCGCCGACCGGGCTGGGACTACCTCGGGACGACGATCGAGGACATCCTCCGAGACCCGCCGTGCGATCTCGCGATCGTGAAGGGTCCAGCCGGACGCGCGCGGCGCATCCTCGTGCCGGTCCGCGGCGGCCGCTACGCGGAGCTCGCGGCGAAGATCGGCGTCGACCTCGCGCGGGCGCACGGCGGCACGGTGACCCTGCTCCACGTCGCGCCAGAGGACCGGACGTCTCGGCGCGCGAGCGCCACCCTGTACCAGCTCGTCGGTGAGCGCGCGTTCGACGAGCGCGTCGACGAGCTCCTCACGCGAGTCGGCGATGCCGAGCCGATCATCACCGACGAGCTGAGCCGCCACGATCTCGTGCTGTTCGGGGCGAGCGGCGGGCCCGAGCCGCTCGGGCCGATCGGCCAGCGGATCATCGGCCAGGCGAAGGCCGCGATCATCGTCCGCACGCGCACGCCGGTCGCATCGAGCGTGTTCCTGCAGCCGATCGCGCTGCCGACGGACCGGACCGAGCGCAGCACCGCCATCGGCGAGCTGGTGGACAAGTGGTTCGTGGAGAACACCTTCACGAGCGCAGAGTTCGCGGACCTCGCGTCGCTCGTCGCGCAGAAGCAGAAGCAGGGCATCCGGATCTCCGTCGCGCTCCCGACCCTGAACGAGGAGGCGACGATCGGCAAGGTCATCCAGGCGGTCCGCTCGCGGCTCATGGAGCGCTTTCCGCTCGTCGACGAGCTCGTGGTCATCGACTCCGACTCGACCGACCGCACGCGCGACATCGCGCGCGGCCTCGGCGTCCCGGTGCACATCCACCAGCAGCTGCTGCCCGAGGTGGGACCGGGACGCGGCAAGGGCGAGGCGCTCTGGAAAAGCCTCGCGATCACCACCGGGGATCTCGTCGTGTGGGTCGACACCGATGTGTCGCAGTTCCATCCGAAGTTCGTCTACGGCCTCATCGGGCCGCTCCTGTTCCGGCCCGAGATCGCGTTCGTGAAGGCGTTCTACCGCCGGCCGCTGAACGTCGGCGGCGAGCTGCAGGCCACCGGCGGCGGCCGCGTCACCGAGCTCGCGGCGCGACCGATCCTCAACCTGTTCTTCCCGGAGCTCTCGGGGATCATCCAGCCGCTCTCCGGTGAGCAGGCCGGGCGCCGATCGCTGCTCGAGCGGCTGCCGTTCTTCGACCTCTACGGCGTGGAGACCGGGCTCCTCATCGACGTGCTCCGGACCGCCGGACTGCGTTCGATCGCCCAGGTCGACATGAAGCAACGCATCCACCGGAACCAGTCGCTGCTCAACCTGTCGAAGACCTCATTCGAGATCCTGCAGGTCGCGATGAAGCGGCTCGGCGACGGCCGGGGCCAGAGCTTGCTCGACGACGCGAACCTCACGATGAAGCTCATCTCGCCGACGGCCGAAGGGTTCCACCTCGACGTGCAGGACATCGGCGTCGTCGAACGGCCGCCGATGATCACCGTGCCGTCGTACCGGGAGCGCTTCGCCCGCTAGCCGACCGCGGCGGTCTGCTTCTTCATCTGGCCGAATGCGCGGTCCCGGTCCTGCTTCGCGAGGACGCGCTTGCGCAGACGGAACGCCTTCGGCGTCACTTCGAGCAGCTCGTCGTCGGCGATGAACTCGATCGCGTCGTCGAGCGACAGCGTCCGGATCCCATCGAGCTTCGCCGCGATGTCGGAGTTGCTGCTGCGCATGTTCGTCAGCTGCTTCTTCTTGCAGACGTTGATCTCGAGGTCGCGCTCGCGGATGTGCTGGCCGACGATCATCCCTTCGTAGACCTCGACGCCCGGGCCGATGAACAAGGTGCCGCGGTCCTGCGACGCGGCCAGCCCGAACGTGGTCGTTTCGCCCGCCTCGAACGCGATGAGCGAACCGAGCTCGCGCGTCGCGATCGGGCCTGCGTACGGTCCGTAGCCGGCGAACAGCGTGTTCATCACACCCTGGCCACGCGTGTTGGTGAGGAACGCCTGACGGAACCCGAGGAGCCCACGGGTCGGGACCTTGTACACGCAGTGCACGCTCCCGTCGTCCCGGTACTTCATGTCCTGCAGGATGCCGCGCCGCTGGCCGACGAGCTCGACGACGGCGCCGAGGCCGTCCTGCGACACCTCGACCTCGAGCTGCTCGTACGGCTCCTGCCGCTCACCATTCACGACCTTACTGATGACCTCCGGCTTGGAGACCTGGAACTCGTACCCCTCGCGGCGCATGTTCTCCACGAGGATCGCGAGGTGCAGCTCGCCGCGGCCCGACACGAGGAGGGTGTCGGGCGTCTCGGTGTCCTCGACCTTCAGCGCGACGTCCCGCTCGAGCTCGGCGTAGAGGCGCTCGCGGATCTTGCGGCTCGTGACGAACGTCCCCTCGCGACCCGCGAACGGTGAGTCGTTCACCTTGAACGTCATCCGCAGCGTTGGCTCCTCGACGCGGATGGGTGGCAATGGCCGCGGGTCGGCCGCGTCGGCGATGGTCTCGCCGATCGCGGCGTCACCGACGCCGGCGATGGCGACGATGTCGCCGGCCTCGACCTCCTCGACCTCTTCGCGGTCGAGCCCGCTGAACGTGAAGACCGCCGTGACCTTCGTCGGTGTGAGGACCTTGCCGTCGTGATCGATGCGCACGACGGTCTGGCCGCGCTTCACGCGGCCGCTCTGCAGCCGCCCGAGGACGATCCGCCCCTTGTAGTCGTCCATGGTCGTCATCGTGGCGAGAAGCTGGGTCGGACCGTCGCGATCGACGTCGGGCGGCGGGATCTCACTGAGGATCGCGTCGAACAGCGGCTCGAGGGTCGTGCCGATGTGGCGGTGATCGGTGCTTGCCGCGCCGATGAGCGCGTTCGTGTAGACCGTCTCGAACTCCGCCTGCTTCTCCGAGGCGCCGAGGTCGAGGAACAGGTCGAACGTCTCGTTCAGCACGTGGTTCGGCCGTGCGTTCGGCCGGTCGATCTTGTTGACGACGAGGATCGCGCGGTGCCCGCGCTGGAGGGCCTGGCGCAGCACGAACTTCGTCTGCGGCATCGGGCCGTCGACCGCGTCCACGAGGAGGAGCACCCCGTCGACCATGTTCATCACGCGCTCGACCTCGCCTCCGAAATCGGCGTGCCCGGGCGTGTCGACGATGTTGATCTTCGTGCCGCGGTACACGATGGCCGTGTTCTTGGCCATGATCGTGATCCCGCGCTCGCGCTCGAGCGCGTTGCTGTCCATCACCCGCTCCGCGACCTGCTGGTTCTCGCGGAAGATGTGGCTCTGCTTGAGCATCGCGTCGACGAGCGTGGTCTTGCCATGGTCGACGTGGGCGATGATCGCGACGTTCCGGATGTCAGTGCGTGCTGTCACTCGTAAAGGGTAGAGGGTGATGGCGCCGCTATGGTCGCGTGTCGGTCTCGACCGCCCAGAGCCGGCGCATCTCGTCCGAGGTCGCAAGGAGGTCATCCAGAGTGCCTTCGGCGTCGACGCGGCCATCCTTGATGACGATGATCCGGTGCGCGCGCCGCAAGGCGGGGCGGCGGTGAGACACCGCGAGGATCGTCGGACGAGCCGCCGGATCGTCCAGCCGCTCCCAGAGCAGGCGCTCGGTGTCCACGTCGAGCGCGCTCGAGAGGTCGTCGACGACAAGGATCTCCGGCTCGCGAACGAATGCACGGGCAGCCGCAACGCGCTGGATCTGCCCGCCCGAAAGGCGCACGCCGCGCGAGCCGACGAGCGTGTCGAGACCCTGCGCGAGGGCGGGGACCTCGCGCTCGAGCACCGCCATCCGCACCGCGCCGGCAAGCCGCGCATCATCCGCGAGCCCGAGGAGGATGTTCCCGCGTACGGAGTCGCTGAATAGGCGCGGCACCTGCGGGACGTAGGCGGTCCGCGGCGGCGCGAGGAACGTGCTGGGGTCTTCGACCCGCTCGCCATTCCAGCGGATCTCGCCGCCCTCGCTGGGCAGCAGCCCGAGCAGCACCCGGAGCAAGGTCGTCTTCCCGGCTCCGATGCGACCGGTGATGACCGTGAAGGTCCCTCGCTCGATGCGCACGGAGACGTCGTGGATCCCATACCGGTACGACAGGTGCGTCGCCTCGAGCGTTCGCAGGTCGCGGCCGGTGCGCAGCGACCTGCCGATCGTCGAGCCATGGAGGAACAGCGGGGTGCGCTTCACGAGGCCCTCGGCCACGACCCCCCTGGCCTCGCCGCGCATGAGCGCGAGCATCCGTCGCACCGAGACGTTCAGCTGTTTCCACTGCGTGAGGAATACGCCGGCGAAACCCGTGAACTCGGTGACGAAGCCGAGGTACGAGACGAACAGCGCGAAGTCGCCCACCGTGAACGTGCCGCCGCGCATCGCCTGCGCGCCGAGCAGCAGGATCAGCCCCGTGCCGAGATTCACGGTGTTCCAGTAGATCGACTGCGTGACCAGCTGGAGCGCGCGCTCGCGCAGCAACGCGCGGCGACGCGTGTCGTTCAGGTGACGGAAGTGGTCAACGACCCCGCGTTCGGCACGCGCGAGCTGCACGGCCTGCACCGCGCCGAACATCTCGCCGAGCGCGCCGGTCACGCGGCTCGTCGCGATCTGGCTCGCCGAGCGAGTCTCCCGCAACCGATTGGTGACGATCTGCGCGAGGAGGATGATGCCGGCCAGCGGTGCGAATACGAAGATCGCGATCGTGGCGTTCACCCGGATGAGGATGGTCATGGCTGCCACCGCGAACACCGCGTTGCCGAGCATGTCGATGGTCCAGTCGGCGCCATCCTCGGCGTACTGCACGTCGTCGCGGAACACGCTGAGCGCTTCGCTGGGCGTCCGGTCCAGCGAACGCGCTCCAGGCCGGCGCAGGACCTCCGTCAACATGTTCCGTTGGAGCACGCCGGTCACCCCGAACCGGAATCCGACGTCGATCAACCAGCCGACCATCATCGACCCGGCGTGCGCGATGCCCGCGCCGACGAACAGCGCCGCGAACCACAGGATCGCGGGTACGTCGGCCGAGCCGTGCTGCACCGCGTCGAACGCGCGCTGCGCGACCAGTCCGGGGAGAAGCTGACTCCCGTAGACGCATATCCAAACGATCGCGTCGGCGATGTAGTTGCCGGTGCGATACGTCGCCATGCGCCACAGGAACCGGCCGGTCCCAATGGTGTCGTCGGTCATGGCGCGAGCACCGGCTCGAGGCCGATGCGGAGGAGCTGCGCGAAGCGCGATCCAGGATCGGAGGCGAGCGCGGCGCGCGAACCGTATTCGGCGACCCGGCCGTCCTCGAGCATGAGGATCTCGTCGCAGCGGTCGACGGTGGCGAGGCGGTGGGCGATGACGATCGCCGTGCGGTTCGCGAGGAGCGCGTCGATCGCCCGCTCGACGTGACGCTCTGTGACGGGATCAAGGCGGGACGACGCCTCGTCCAGGACCACGAGTCCGGGATCGCGGAGGAACACGCGCGCGAAGGCGAGCAGCTGGGCCTCGCCCGCGGACAGCCCACCGGACGTCATCTCCGCGCCCAGCGGATCGGTGCCCGGCTGCGCGCGCAGCCAGCTCCCGAGACCGACGCGTGCCAAAACGTCGGTCAGCTGCGAATCGTCGATCCTCCGGTCGAACAGCGTGAGGTTGTCGCGGACCGACGCGCTGAACAGCTGCACGTCCTGGCTCACGAGGGTCGCGTGGGAGCGAACCGAGTCGAGCGCGGCATCGCGGAGATCGACACCGCCCAGCCGCACGGCCCCGCTGGTGGGGTCATAGAACCGGACCAAGAGGCGCGCGAGCGTGGTCTTCCCGCTGCCGGTGCGGCCGAGGATGCCAAGGACCCGTCCGGGTTCGATGCGGACCGATACATCGCGCAGCACGAGCTCGGCGTCGTACCCGAACGACACCCCGTCGAGCTCGACGCCGAGGGCGCCGGTCGGCAGCGCCGCGAGCCCATCGACGACCGCGGAGCTCGTCCGCATCAGCTCGTCGACCCGGCCGAGACTCGCGATGGCCCGCTGCATGTCCTCGAGCTCACGTCGGAACGCTTCGATCGGACGCCGCAGGAGCTCCGTGTAATAGAAGAGGAGATACACCGTCCCGACCGAGATCGCGCCGATCGTCCAGAGCCAGCCGCCGACCGCGAACGCGACGGCGTTGCCGATCGCGAACGTGAGGATCGTCGTGGCCCAGATCGCGCCGACGCCGAGCATCGCCCGCCGCCGGGACCGAAGCCAATCCCGATGGTGCAGGGCGAGGCCATTCAGGATGTGCGCCTCGGCGCCGCTGGACCGGATGTCCTCGGTCCCTCCCAACCGCTCGCCGAGGAAGCCGTACGTTTGCGCAGAGGTCTCGCGCACCCGGCGCCACCCACCGACCGCGATCGTCCGGAGCGGCCCGAGCAGCATGCCGACGGCGAGCGCGGCGAAGGTCGTGAGCGCGAGGCCAGCCCGCCAGTCTTCGAACGCGACGACGATGAGCACTCCGATCAGAAGGACGACGTTGCCGAGGACGTTCACGATGAACCGGGAGAAGAACCCCGCGAGTGCTGTGACGTCGCCGTCGATCCGCTCGATGAGCTCCCCCGGCGTGCGTGCCTTGTGGAAGCCGAGGTCGAGCGTGAGGCAATGGAGCGCGAGATCGGCCCGCAGCGCGTTGGTCGCGACCCAGCCGACGCTCTCGCCGAGGTACGTGGCGAGCGCCGCCGCGAGCTGCTGGCCCAGGGCGAGCGCGACGAACAGGACCGCGATCCGGACCAAGACGTCGAGCTCGGCTCCGGCGATCGCGTTGTCGATGAACGAGCGCAGCAGCTGCGGTGCGGCGAGCTGCAGCGCGATGCTCGCCGCGACGAGGAACCCGAGGATCGCGACCCGCCGGCATTCGGGACCGACATATCGCGCGAACAGGTCGAGCGACCGATGGCGCGCGCGCACGCTATCGCTCCAGCTCGGCGATCGCCTCCGGCAGGCGGGCGAGGTCGCGAAGGACGCGCGTCGGCGACGACGTGAGCGGCTCGCCGTGCCGATCGATGAACACCGTCCGGTATCCGAGCGCGGCCGCGGGGACCATGTCGTGATACTGGCTCGCGCCGACGTGGATCGTGTCCGCGACCGACGCGCCGGAGAGCTCGGCGAACCGCAGCCAGTGACCGGCCGCTGGCTTGTAGCTGCCGACGTCCTCCGCGGTCACGACGAGATCCGGCGTCATACCGAGCTTCGGCAACGAGGTCGCGATCAGGTCACGGTCCACGTTGGACAGGATGGCGACGCGCCGCCCGGACGTCTGCAGCGCGCGCAACGCTGCCGGGACTTCCGGGAACACGGGCCAATCCGGCAGCGACTCGGGGAGCGGCGAGGCCCGGTCGATCCGGTGCGCTCGCAGGAGCGCGCGACCGGCCTGGTCGAGGATGTCGCGGTAACGGAGGTACCCGCCGCTCTCGACCGTCGCCTCGGTCTCGATGTACTCCTTCGCGAGCGCGTCGCGGTCAGGCGGCGTCTCGAAATACGGGAGGAGCGCGGCGGTGATGCCGCCCTCCCAGTCGATGAGCGTCCCGTAGCAGTCGAACGTGCACCAGCTGGTCGCCACGACGGGAACGTTAGCTGGCGAGGCGCTCCGCGATCTTCGCGACGAGCCGTCGCGCAACCTCGCGCTTCGAGAGCAGCGGCAGCGCCTCGGCACCGTCCGCGCTCACGAAGGTGACCTGATCCGTGTCGCTCCCGAACTCCGAGCCCTTCGCGGTCACGTCATTCGCGACCACGAGGTCGAGCTTCTTGTCGCGCAGCATCCGCGACGCTTCCGCGACGGCTTCGCCGGTCTCGGCCTTGAAGCCGACCACGATCGTGCGCGAGTCGCGCTTCGCGACGATCGACTGGAGTACGTCCGCGGTCCTCGTCATCTCGACGGATACGGAGTCGCCCTGCTCCCGTTTTTTGAGCTTCCGGTCAGCCGGCTTCGCTGGCCGGTAATCGGCGACGGCCGCGGCCATCACCACGGCGTCGGCGCCGGGAAGAGCGGCAAGAACCGCGTCGGAGAGCTCCTGCGCCGTTTCGATCGCGACGGTCGTCACGCCGGCCGGCGCGCGCAACGCCGTCGGACCCGTGATGAGGCGCACGTCGGCGCCGGCGCGCTGCGCCGCAGCCGCGATCGCGTAGCCCATCTTCCCGCTGGACCGATTCGTCACGACTCGTACCGGGTCGATCGGCTCGAGCGTCGGGCCCGCGGTCACGATGACCCGCTTGCCCGCGAGCGCTGTCGAGGTGGACAACGCCTCTTGGATCGCGTCTTCGATCAGCGGGAGCGACGCGAGGCGGCCCTGGCCGATCACGCCGGAGGCGAGCTCGCCGCTTTCCGGCTCGACGATGAGTGCCCCGCGGTCTCGCAGCGCGTCGACGTTCGCCTGCGTCGCGGCGTTCGACCACATGTGGGTCTCCATCGCCGGCGCGATGACGAGCGGCGCGTGCGAGGCCAGGACCGTGGTCCCGATGAGATCGTCGGCGAAGCCGTTCGCGAGCCGGGCGATCGTGTGCGCGGTCGCGGGCGCGATGACCACGACGTCGGCCTGCTGCCCCATCGCGACGTGACCGGTCGCGCGATCGTCGAACGTGCCGAACATCTCGACCTCGACCGGGCGGTACGTGAGCGCCTGGAACGTGAGCGGCTGCACGAACTGCGTGGCACCCGGCGTCATGATCACCTGCACCGTCGCGCCGGCCTGCGTCATCCGGCGCGCGAGCTCGATCACCTTGTACACGGCGATCGACCCGGTGACCGCGAGCACCACGTACTTGCCGCGGAGGATCTCGTTCACGCCGCGTTCAGCTCCCAGAGGAGCCGGAGGCCCTCGAGCGTGAGGTCATCGTCGACCCGCTCGATCTTCGCGGTGAGCGGCGCGATCGTCGAGGCGAGTCCGCCGGTCGCGATGACCGTGGCCGTGCCGCCGGGCAGCTCGGCAAGGATGCGGGTCAGGAGGCCGTCGACCAGGCCGACGTAGCCGAACATGATCCCGCTGCGCAGGCAGTCCGCGGTGTTCTTCCCGATCGCCTCCTTCGGCGCGGTGAGCCCGACGGCGAACAGCCGGGACGCGCGCGAGAAGAGCGACTGCGCGGAGACCTCGAGTCCGGGCGCGAACGCGCCGCCGAGGAAATCGCCGTCCGCGCTCACGACGTCGAAGTTCGTCGTCGTGCCGAAGTCGACGACGACGACCGGTCCGCCATACCGGCGGTGCGCCGCGAGCGTGTTCGCGATCCGGTCCGCGCCGACCTCGGACGGGTTGTCGACGCGCAGGCGGACCCCGGTCTTCACGCCGGGGCCGATGACGACGGCCTTCCCCTCCATGTAGCGGTCGGCGAGGCGGATGAACGCCTGGGTGAGCGGCGGCACGACGCTGCCGAGCACGAGGGCGTCCATCGACTCGAGCGAGAGATCCTCCTGGCCGAGCAGCGCATCGAGCGTCACCGCGAGCTCGTCCTCGGTCCGCTCGTGGTCGGTCGCCGTGCGCCACGTCGCGACGAGCTCGGCGCCGCGATAGGCGCCGATGACGACGTTCGTGTTGCCCGCGTCGATCGCGAGGAGGGTGGCCATCACCTAATCCGCCGGCTCGGTCGCCCCGGTACGCAGGCCGTGCTTCGCCTTCTTCGCGAGCGCCCTGCCGACGTTCGGCGGCACGAGCCCGTCCACCGGGGCGCCGAACGCCGCGAGCTCCTTCACGCGCGAGGCCGAGACGAAGAGGTACTCGGGGGCCGTCATGAGGAAGACCATCTCGAGATCGACGGCGAGCCGGCGGTTCATATTCGCCATCTCGAACTCGAACTCGAAGTCCGACAGCGCGCGAATGCCGCGGATGATGAACATCGCGCCGACCTCGCGGGCGAACTCGACCTGGAGGCTGTCGAACGTGCGGACCTCGACGTTGGTCAGCTTCGCGCAGGCCTCCTGCATGAGGGCCACGCGCTCGTCGGCCGTGAACACGGTCTTCTTGGAGAGGTTGCGCCCGACGCCGATGACGACGCGGTCGAACAGCCGGGACGCACGGTCGACGATGTCGAGGTGCCCGTTCGTCGGTGGATCGAACGAGCCTGGATAGATGGCGACGCGTTGTGTAGCCACGTGGTCGCGCCTCCTCTTATCGGTAGTGCACGCCGCCGGTCAAGCCTAGCGCCTCGTGAGCGCGACTCCGGAGAGGAGGAGGCCGGCGGCGAGCGTGACCGCGGCGGCGGCCGTTGCGATGTCGAGGGCGATGCCGTGCACGACGACGCCGGCCAGGCCGGCACCCAGAAGTCCACCGGCGATGGCAGCGCCCGCGCGACCGCGCGCTGCGGCGAACGGGATGACGAAGACGAGCCCGAGCACGATGCCGCCGAGCGACGCGAAGAGCCCGCCGAGGAGCGCGCCGATGACGATGCCGCCCAGCCACCAGGGCAACCGGCCGGTCAGGCTCCCGCGCTGAAGATCTGCCATTCGTCGGGCACTCCTTTCAGTCGCCGGGTCCCCTGCGCCTCGAACCGCAGCCCCGAGCCGGCGGTCAGGTCCTTCACCGTGCTCGTCGCGAGCACCACGCCGGGCGCGGCCTGCTCGCGGACGCGTGAGCCGATGATCACCGCGATCCCGCCGGTCTTCCCGGCGATCAGCTCGCACTCTCCGGTATGGACACCCGCACGGATCTCGATGCCGAGATCGCGCACTCGATCGCGGATCGACAGTCCGCAGCGGACGGCGCGCGCCGGGCCGTCGAACGTGGCGAAGAATCCGTCCCCCGCGGTGTCCACCTCGACGCCGCGATGTCGCTCGAGCTCCGTCCGAACCAGCGCGTGGTGCCGCTCCACGAGCGCGCGCCAGCCACGATCGCCGAGCTCGGCGGCCTTTGCCGTGCCGTTCACGATGTCGGTGAACAGCACGGTGGCCAGGAATCGGTCGGCGCCAGGAAGAGCCCGAGCGCCCGTCAGGAACTCTTGGATCTCGCCGAGCATCTCCGTCTCGTGGGAGATGTACCAAAGGTGATCACCGCTCCGAAATTCGACATAGCGCGCGCCCGGAATGTGGGCGGCGAGGTATCGGCCCTCCTCGACGCGGACGTCCCGGTCCTCGGCCGCTTGGAGCACGAGCGTGGGCACGCGGACGAGCGGAAGGATCGCCCGTACGTCGACGAAGGAGTTCATCCGCATCAGCGCGGCCGCCGCCCCCGGGCTCGCGCTCCGGCGCTGGTACGTCGCGAACCACGCCGCGAGCTGCGCGTCACCTGCGGCGCTCGGCGCGTAGAAGCTCATGTCGGCCGGGCCGCCCCACTGGCGCTCCGTCTCGACGACCGCCGCCATCCGGTCGTCGAACGCCGGTGCCCACGGATAGTCGTCGGAGCGCAGCCGCTTCGCGAACGCTCCATAGGTGATCAGGGCACGCGTCCGCTCGGGGTACGTCGCCGCGAAAACGATGGACATGCATCCGCCTTCGGAGTGGCCGAAGAGCGCGGCGCGCTCGCTGCCGACCGCGTCCATGACCGCGCGCACATCGTCCATCCGTACCTCGATGGTCGGCAGCTCAGCAACGTCGACGCGGTCGGAGAGCCCGGTCCCGCGCTTGTCGAATAGGATGAGCCGGCAGAACGACGCGAGGTCCCGGAACGCCCGCGCGTACCGGGGCTCGTCCCACATCAGCTCGACATTCGACACGAAGCCCGGCACGTAGACGAGATCGAACGGCCCATCGCCGATGACCTGGTACGCGATGCTCAGGTCGCCGCTCTTCGCATACTTGGTCTGCGGAACGTTCATGCCACTCGCCTCCCGCTCGCGTAGACCTCGCGGACCAGCGGTGCGCCGAGCCGGAAGCACAGGTCGCGTTCGTCGTCCGTCTCGAGGATCACGACGTCCGCGCGACGGCCCGCCACGAGCGCGCCCGTGCGCTGCCCGCGCCCGAGCGCGTGCGCGGCGTTGATCGTCGCGGCGACGATCGCCTCGTGCGGCGTGAGATGGCAGAGCGTCACCGCGAGCGCGATCGCCGTGGGCATGCCCTCGAGCGGCGACGTGCCGGGATTGTGGTCGGTCGCGATCGCGACCGGCACGCGCGCGGTGAGGAACCGGCGCGCATCCGGCGGCGCGTAGCCGACGAAGAACGCGCTACCCGGCAGCAGCACCGCGACGGTGTGGCCGATGCGCTCGAGCACGCGCATGCCGTCCACGGAAACATTCGCGAGGTGATCGGCCGAGCGTGCCTGCAGCCGTGCCGCGAAGGCGGCGGCGTTCACGTCATGAAGCTGGTCCGCGTGCATCGTGACCGCCAGGCCAGCGGCTTGGGCGGCCTTGAACACCGGACGGGCCTCCTCGGGCTCGAATACGGCCTTCTCGATGAATCCATCGACGGCCTCCGCCAGATGCTCGGCGGCCACCGTCGCGACCATCGCCTCGGCCGCCTTCAGGAACTCGCGCCGCTCGATGCCGCGCGGCATCGCGTGCAGCGCGAGATACGTGACCGCGACGTCGATGGCCGCCTCGGTCCGGATGCGCGCGATGAGCCGCAGCTGCCGCAGCTCCTCGTCGGGCTCGAGGCCGTACCCGCTCTTGATCTCGATGGTGGTGGTCCCGAGCGACACGGCGCGAGCGAGCCGCGCGCGGGTCAGGGCGAGGAGCGTCTCGTCGGATGCTTCGCGCGTCGCGCGCACCGTCGCGTGGATCCCGCCGCCGCGCTCGAGCACCGCGAGGTAGTCCGCGCCGCTCTGCCGCGTCGTGAACTCGTCCCACCGCTCGCCGGCGTAGCAGAGGTGCGTATGCGGATCGACCAGGCCGGGCATGGCAACGCGGCCGCCCGCCTGCCGTTCGATCGCGCCGGCCGTGAGCTCGAACTGTTGCCAGCCGTCGCCGTGGCCGGTCGCGAGGATCGCGCCGTCGCGCGCCGCGACCCACCCGTCGTCGACGGCGCCGACGTCACCGGCCGCCGGCCCGACGCGCGGCTGCTCCGTCCGGAACGGCGCGAGCGTGAGCAGGCGCGCCCCACGGATCAGGAGATCGGCGTGCGGCCGCTCATTCAAGAAAGTGCGCTTCGATGACCCGGTCGCGCGCGAATGCCTCGAGCCTGAGCGCGCTGCCGGCCGCCGCGAGCGCCGCGTCGAGCGGGATGAGGCCGATGAGCTCGCCACGCAGGATCCGGACGCCCGCCGCCGTCGCGCGCGACTCGACCGCCTGCCACACCGTCGGCAGCGACGTGACGGTGTGATCGAGCAGGTTCATCGAGACCTGTGCGCGCGGCGGATCGGTGAGCATGAAGCCCTTCGCCTGGACGGCGGGCAGGCCGCCGGATGACTCGCGGATCTCCTTCGCGATGCGTTGGGCGAGCTTCAGGTCCGTCGTGTCAAGCTCGATGTTGAAGGCGATGAGCGGTGGCCGCGCGCCAATGACGATCGCGCCGGCCGAGGGGTGCAGCGCACGCGGACCCGCGTCCGGCACGTGCGTCGTCTCGAGATAGTCCGCGAGGCCCTCGAATTCGGGCTTGCGGATGTCGGGCAGCCGGACCCGCTCCGGGCGCGTGGCGGCCTTCGCGTAGTAGAAGACCGGAACGTCGTGCTTCGCCGCGACGGCTTCGCCGACGCGGCGGGCGATCGCGATGCAATCGTCCATCGTCACGCCGGCGAGCGGCACGAACGGCACGACGTCCACGGCGCCAAGCCGCGGGTGCTCGCCCTTGTGCCCACGCATGTCGATCGCCGCGAATGACGCGTCGATCAGCGCGAGCGCGGCGCGCTCGACGGCATCCGGATCTCCCGCGAACGTGAAGACCGACCGGTTGTGGTCGGGATCGCTGGTCCGATCGAGCAATCGCACACCGGGGGTCGCGGTGATGACCTTCGCGAGCCCGTCGACGACGTCAAGGCGACGACCCTCGCTGACGTTGGGAACGCATTCGACGATGCCAGCCATACCGGCGTGAGCCTACCGTGGGGTCAGTCGGACTTCGCGGCTCCAGCCTCGCGGAGGCGGAGTGTCAAGGCCTTCATGACGCTGTGCGCGATGTCGACGTTCTGATGGACGACGTTCTGGAACTGCCGTGGGCCGAGCACGAGGCAGTGCGTCGGTTCGCTCGTCGTCACCGTCGCGGTCCGCGGGCCACCATCGATGACCGCGATCTCGCCGAAGAAGTCGCCGGGCACCATCTTCGCGATCCGCTTGCCCGCGCGGGTCACGTCGGCTGCGCCCTCGATGAGCAGGAAGAAATCGCCGCCGCTCTGGCCCTCCTTGCAGAGGATGCGGCCGGCCGCAAAGTCCATGTCCTCGACCTGGGTGACGATGAACTGGATCTGCTTGGCGCTGCAGTGCGCGAAGAGCGGGACCGCCTTCAGGCGAGCGGCACGCATATCTGCCACGGCCTA
This sequence comes from Candidatus Limnocylindria bacterium, assembly GCA_036569685.1. GTDB lineage: Bacteria > Chloroflexota > Limnocylindria > P2-11E > P2-11E > UBA4735. Next base: position 22,535 of record DATCQC010000093.1, read on the forward strand.
GTGCTTCGCGCTCGCCTCGTCCTCGCGCTCGGCGTTGCGGAGCCGTTTCGTGAGCACGGGCAGCAGAGCGAGGGCGATCTGGGGGTGGCTCTCGAGGATGCCGCGGAAGTGCCAGCGCTGGATCCCGAGGCAGACGGTCGGCTCGACCGCGCGGACCGTCGCGGACCGCGGGAACTCGTCGAGGAGGGCCATCTCACCGAAGACGTCGCCTTGCTTCATCTCGGCGAGCTTGTGGATGTGGCCGCCGCGATCCTGGAACGCCTCGACGCGACCCTTCTTGATGATGAACGCCCCGACGCCGGTGTCACCCTGACGGACGATGTCCTGTCCGTTGGTGTAGCTCTGCTCAACGGCGGCGTTCGCGATCGCCTCGAGCGACTTGCGATCGAGGTTCTCGAACAGCCGCACGTGCTTCAGGAATTCGACGTTGTCCGCCATGCGGCGGCAGCATAGCCGACGGTCTGGATGGCCCGATACTGGGGCGCGCCGTGTCGTACAGGGTCGAGACCGCGACCGATATCGCCGCCTGCGCGCTCACCGTCCCGATCCAGGACGAGGTGTGGAGCGGCGACGTCGCCGTACCGCCGCAGCTCATGCTCGCGATCGTCCACAACGGCGGCTACATCGGTCTCGGCTACGTCGACGGCGACGAGCGGCCGGCCGGCTTCGTCTTCGGCTTCCTCGGGATCTACGACTTCCACTTCCGCCACCACTCGCACATGCTCGCCGTCCGCCGCGAGCATCGCGGGAGCGGGCTCGCGCTCGCGCTCAAGGAGGCGCAGCGCGATCACTGCCTGGATCAGGGCATCGAGATCATGGCGTGGACGATGGACCCGCTCGAGGCACTCAACGCGCGCTTCAACTTCGGCAAGCTCGGCACGTACGCCCGCGAATATCACCGCGATTTCTACGGCCCGATGCCCGACAAGCTGAACGCGGGTCTCCCATCGGATCGCTTCTACGTCGAGTGGCCGATCGGGATGGATCGCACGTACAAGCGGCTGCGCGGCGAGGACCGCGCACCGGCCCTCGACGATGCGGAGCGGGAGGGGATCCGGTACCTGCTTCGCGCGGAAGGCGATCGGCCGGCGCCGCAGGAGCCGCCGAACGGCGAGACCCATCTGTTCGTCGAGATCCCGTCCGACTTCCAGGCGCTCAAGCGGAACGATGCATCGCTCGCGCTCGAGTGGCGGATGGCGGCGCGCGGCGCGTTCGAGGGCGCATTCGCCCAGGGCTACGCTGCCGTCGAGTTCCTGCGTGCGGCTGACGGACACGGTGCGTACCTGTTGGTCCCCCAGCCGCGTCGCAACGAAGGGCCGGAGGAATCATGAGGCTGGAGCGCGCGGAGCTGTTCGTCGTGCGGCTGCCGCTGAAGCGCGCATACGAGACGAGCGGCTCGCGCGAGACGCACCAGACGCACGTGCTCGCGCGCGTCGAGAGTGAAGGCGCGGTCGGGTGGGGCGAGAGCGTCGCACCAGAGCAGCCGTGGTATTCGGGTGAGACGCCGAAGACGGTCTGGTACGTGCTCGACGAGATCGTCATCCCGCAGCTGCTGCGTGAGGATCTGGCCGATGCGACCTCGACCGACGCGAAACTGTCCTGGATCCGCGAGCACCGGATGGCCAAAGCGACCCTCGAGATGGCGATCTGGGACCTCTTCGCCAAGCGCGACGGCGTCTCGCTGTCGAAGCTGCTTGGGGGAACGCGCGACCGGATCCTCTGCGGCGTCGCGATCGGCATCCACCCGACGGTGGAGGAGCTCATCGAGACGATCGAGCGCGAGCTTGTGGGCGGGTACCAGCGCGTGAAGCTGAAGATCAAGCCGGGGGCCGACGGCCATGTCGCCGAGGCCGTGCGCAATCGCTTCCCGGATCTGCGGTTCATGCTCGACGCGAACTCGGCATACACGCTCGACGACCTGCCGCTGTTCAAGCGCATCGACGCGTACCACCCGACGATGATCGAGCAGCCGCTCGCGTACGACGACATCGTCGATCACGCGACCCTGCAGCAGGGCATCGCGACGCCGATCTGTCTCGATGAATCGATCCACACGAGCGAGGATGCCCGCAAGGCCATCGGGCTGGGAGCGACGCGGATCATCAACATCAAGCCCGGACGCGTGGGCGGTCACGCGTCGGCGAAGCGGATCCACGACGTCTGTGCCGACAACATGATCCCGGTGTGGTGCGGCGGGATGCTCGAGTTCGGGATCGGCCGCGCGCACAACGTGCACCTCGCATCGCTACCGAACTTCAGTCTGCCGGGCGACGTGAGCGCATCCGAGCGCTACTTCGAGACGGAGATCATCGGCGAGCCGTTCACGGTCCAACGCGACGGGACAATGAAGGTGCCGGCGGGTGCGGGCATCGGCGTGACCGTCCTCGAGGACGTTATCCGGAAGCTCGCGCTCCAGACGAAGGAGTACCGGCCGCAATGACGGGCGCCGGCTCCGGCGGCCAGACGATCACTTCGTCGATCACCGTGCCGAACGCGTCGACCAGCCGCACGTAGTCGCCGCGCGCCCAGATGAGCCGCGCGCCCGCGAGGGGGCCCGCGACGTACACGTGCTTGCGGCCCGGCGTGAGGTCGTCCGCGACCGGGTGCATCGCCGCGCGAATGCGCGAGCCGGAGTGGATCCGGTAGATCTCGCCCGCGCGCACGAACGCGGGCGAGCCGAAGGTGTAGATCCACGTCCATTCGATCGGCTTCGCGATCTCGACCTTCCAGAGCGGCCGGAGGTGCTGGACCCGCCAGTTCCCGAGATCACTGTCAAGTTGGACGGCGATCTCGACCCATTCGAGGTTCGTGTCGTTGACGCTCGTGTCGGCGGCGCCCTGCTTGACCGAGAGGATGCGCGCCTTGTTCGCCTCGACCGGCTTGAAGTCGCTCACGGTCCCGAACGCTAGCATCTCGATTCGGCCGTTGGAGGAAATGAGTGAGTGAGCACACCCGCGCGCTGCTCGCCGAGATCGCCGGCACGTTCATGTTCTTCGTCATAGGTGCCGGCTCGATCGTGACCGCGGCAATCTCCGCGGCGCCTGGCACCGGCCTCGTGCCCGTGGCCCTCGCCCACGGCCTGGTGCTCGCGATCGCGGTCTCCTCGTTCGGCGCGATCTCCGGCGGCCACTTCAACCCCGCCGTCACGTTCGGGCTCGCGATCGCGCGCAAGCACCCCTGGCCGCGCGTCCTCACCTACTGGGCGGCGCAGCTCATTGGCGCGCTTCTCGCCGGCCTCGTGCTGCGTGTGTTCTTCGAGCCGTTCCTCGCGGCCGCGACCGCCACGCATCTTGGGACGCCGACCGTGAACCCGGCTGTGTCGCCAACGCTCGCGATCGTCATCGAGGCGGTGCTCACCCTGTTCCTCGTGTGGACCGTCTTCGGTACGGCCGTCTCGCCGAACGCGCCGCGGATCGCGGGATTCGGGATCGGGCTCATCGTGACCGCCGACATCCTCATCGGCGGACCACTCACCGGCGCGGCCATGAACCCCGCCCGCCACTTCGGCCCGGCCGTCGTGTCGGGGTATCTCGACAACTGGTACGTCTACTGGATCGGGCCGCTCATCGGCGCGGCAATCGCCGGGCTCTCGTACCGCTACGTGTTCGGCCCGGCTGAGGACCGCCAGCCGCTCCCGTCTATCGGCGCGTCTCGTCCTTCCGTGCGGCCAGGCCCGACTCCGCCGGCCCCGGCCGAGCCCCATTCAGATAGGACCGAGCGGCTATAAGCCACGAGTGAGGGGCGAGGGATTCGAACCCTCGACCAAGGGATTAAAAGTCCGCGCAGGGCTGTCTCTCGAAGTGTCCCGGGGCGTCAGGACACGCCAATCATTGGGCCCGTCGAGTCAGCGCATGCCCGGAGCATTCACGTTGTGTCTCGGCATTGCTACACCGGCTGCTACACGAGCGGCCGGAGAGGCTCCCCAGTCTTCCAGCACGTGATGATCGACGCGAAATCGGCGCGGGCAAGAAAGCCGTGCCGATCTCGACGATGACCACCCCGACCGCCGGGAAGACCTGCCTGACCTGCCACACCGTACGCAAGATTCGTTTGACATCGCAACGCGTGCCCGAGCGCCCGGCCCTTTGGGATCAATGTAGCCGGCACAGCTCGA
>DATCQC010000094.1:0-2669 GCA_036569685.1 Candidatus Limnocylindria bacterium
GGACGCGAGCCGCGCTCGTCGGGGGCGCCCCCGTCGCGCGCGATCTTCTCCGCGACCCGCCCGGCCAGCTCCTGCCACCAGGCCATGTGGGTGATCATGTCCCGCACCTGCCAGCCAGGCCCCTCGCCGAACACCGGACGCTCGAGCTGCTGATCGTCGAGCGAATGCAACCAGAGGTCGAGCGCGTGCCACTCGCGGTCGAGCATGTCGATGGCCGTGTTCTTGTCCTGTTCGGCGCTCATGCCTTGGTCGCCTGCGGGTCGAGCCAGCTATAGGCGTGCGGGAAGATGCCGGCGAAGCACGCGAGCTTCGTGATCTCGTCCTTCAGCTCGATCGCCGGATTGCCGGCCCACACGCTGCGCGGCGGCACCTTCTTCCGCACGACGCTGCCCGCGCCGACGAGCGCGTCCGCGCCGATCTCGACGCCGGGGAGGATCGTGCTGTTGGCGCCGATGCGCGCGCCCTTCCGCACGACGCCGCCACGGACGCAGTCGAGGTACGCGGGGCACATCGGGTGCGGGTCGTCGGTGAAGACGACGTGCGGGCCGAGGAACACGTCGTCCTCGATCGTGGTGAGCTCGAGGAAACACCCGGTGTGCACGCGCACGCGCGACCCGATCCGGTTGCCGAACTCGAGGGCCGCGTGCGTGCCGACCGAGACGTCGTCACCGATGATGTTGTCCTCGCGGATGGAGGCGCCCTGACCGGTCTGCAGTCGCGCGCCGATCTGCGACCCCGCGTAGATCGTGGTGAACTGGCCGGATCACGGCGCCCGGGCCTATGACCAGCGGCAGCTCGCCGTCCTTCGTGCCACGCGGGGCGAGCCCGAGCACCGCATACGCGCCGACGATGGATCCCGCGCCGAGCTCGACGTTCGGACCGACGAGCGCGGTCCTGTGGATGTCGAGGCCGATGCTGGTCACGCCTGCACCGGCTCCTTGAGCGACATGCGCGCACCGTTCGCGCGCAACGAGCGGTTCCCCGCCTCGAGCACGCGCACGACGTCGACGCCCGCCTTCCCGTCGCTCCGTGGAGTGGTCCCGTCGCGGATGGACTCAATGAAGTGGCGGACCTCGAGCTGGAGCGCCTCGGTCACCGCGACGTGCGGGCTGTGGATATCGCCTGAGCGATAGCTGCGCCGGAGCTCGTCCGCCGACAGCTTCGCGACGCCGTGGTCGAAGACCTTCACCTTCTCCGCCGGATGGCCGTCGTCGTACAGCGCCATCTTCCGGTCGCCGATGACCGTCATCGTGCGGAGCTTGCTCGGCGCGAGCCACGACAGGTGCGCGTGCGCGATCGCGCCGGACGGGAAGCCCATCGTGAGGAACACGACGTCCTCGATGTCGGGCTGCACGAAGCAGCCGCCGACGCACTGCACCCACTCGGGCGACTCGCCCAGCCAGTAGAGGACGATCGACACGTCGTGCGGGCCGAGATCCCACAGCACGTTGAAGTCGAACTGATGAAGCCCGAGGTTCACGCGCTGGCTGTCGACGTACTGGATCTTCCCAAGCTCGCCGCGCTCGATGATCGCGCGGACGGTCGTCACCGCGGGGTTGTAGACGAAGGTGTGGCCGACCATGAGCACCTTGCCGGCGCGGCGAGCGGCCTCCACGATCGACTCCGCGTCGGCCACCGTGCCGGCCAGCGGCTTCTCCACGAAGACGTGCTTACCTGCGGCGAACGCCTCCTCCGCGAGCGGCCGATGGGTCGAGATCGGCGTCACGACGCAGATCGCGCCGATCGCCGGGTCATCGAGCAGCTCGCGATAGTTCGTCGTGGTGCGCACGGCGGGGAACCGCTTGTGCAGCGCGCCGAGGCGCTCGGGGTCGAGGTCCGCGACCGCCACGACGTCCGCGCCGGGCGCCTCGGAGAAGTTCCGCACGAGGTTCGGGCCCCAATAGCCGGCGCCGATGATCCCGACCTTCAGCTCGGAACGACTCTCACGCAAAAGTGCGGTCCTCGTAGGGGATGCCCCCGATGGCGTCCTGCTTTGACCGGCCGGAGGCGAAGAAGTCGGCCATGGCGAGCCCCATCTCGGAGGCGATGTCCATGTCGACGTACTTATACAGGCCCTGACGACCACCCGTGACGAGGTTCGGAAAGCGCATCAGCTCGGTCATGAGCGTGTCGATCGCCTGCTCGTAGCCGACCATGTACACGGGGTAGCCGAACGTCGACCGAAGCGCCACCGACTCCACGAGCTCGGACAGCTTCATGAACCCCTCCTGCTCGAGCTCCTTCGCGCAGACCCGTCCGAGCTCGTCGGGGTCGGCGTTCCAGATCGCGTCGTTCACGTCGCAGGTGATGTCGCAGAGGAGGATCGTCTCGTCGGACGCGCAGATCTCCGTGCCGCCGTAGTTCCGGGTCTCGGAAAGCCGGTTGAAGGTCTTGTCCTGGAAGTAGATGGACTGCGCCGGCAGCGCCTTGGGCCGCTTCACGCGCAGGCCGACGATCGTCAGCGCGCGGAAGCGCAGGTACTTCGCGGCCGCCTTCGCCTCTGGTGAGACCGCATCGCCGAGCAGGTCGATGAGCGCCGGCAGCGGGGCGCTGTTCACGATCCGGTCGCACGCGATCCGGTCCTCCGGAGCGCGCTGCCCGCCGAACGGATCGACGGCGCCCTCGGACCCGGAAGCGAGCATGCAGAGCTGTCCGCCGTGATCGGTGTC
>DATCQC010000095.1:0-3414 GCA_036569685.1 Candidatus Limnocylindria bacterium
TCGGTGCGACGGCTCGCGCTCATCGCCGTGCTCTGCTCGGCCTGCGCTTCACCGGGAGCCACGACCGCGAACCCCTCGATCACCGTGACCCCGGCGACCGCGCCGCCCAGCGCCATTGGGACACCCGCGGCGACAGTGTCCTCGAGCCCGAGCCTGAAGAACGACACCGACTGGCCGGCCTATCACCGGGACGCCGCTCGGCTCGGCCAGGGCGCGCCCGGCTCGTTCACCACGGTCGACGTCGCGTGGACGAGCGGCGCGCTCGATGGCGATGTCTACGCGGAACCGATCGTCGTGCGTGGTCTGGTCATCGTCGCGACCGAGCGCAACTCCGTGTACGCGCTGGACGAACGGACCGGCGGCACGCTCTGGCACACGACGTTCGGCACGCCGGTCGATGGCAACTCGCTGCCGTGCGGGAACATCAAGCCGGTCACGGGCATCACCGGTACACCGGTCGCGGATCCGGATAGTGGCGTCGTGTACGCCGTCGCGTTCGAGCAGCCGGCCCACCACGAGCTGTACGCCCTGGACGTCGCGACGGGAGCGACGCGGTTCCATCGACCGGTCGACGCGCCGGGCGCCGACCCGAAGGTGCATCAGGAGCGCGGCGCCCTCGCGCTCGCGAACGGCCGCGTCTACGTCCCATACGGGGGGCTCGCCGGCGATTGCGGCAACTACCGGGGCTCCGTGGTCGGCGTGAGCGCGACGGCCGCGACCGCCGACCTCGTGAGCTACCGCGTGCCGAACTCGCGCGAGGTCGGCATCTGGGCGCCGTCGGGGATCGCGGTCGACGCGAACGGCAAGCTGTTCGTCGCGACCGGGAACGGCCAGGACACGGCGGCGTATGCGTTCAGCGATGCGGTGATCCGGCTCTCGGCGGACCTGCAGGTCGAAGATTGGTGGGGGCCGACCGATTGGCTTTCGCTCGACAGCACCGATACTGACGTGGGGTCCGTCGGGCCGAGCCTCCTGCCAGGGGGCCTCGCGGTGGTCGGCGGAAAGAGCGGCATCGTCTACGTGCTCCACGCCGCAGCCCTCGGCCATCTCGGCGGCGAGATCAGCAAGGCCAAGGTGTGCGCCGGCGTCTTCGGTGGGTTCTCGTTCGCCGCCGATGTGCTCTACGTGCCGTGCACCGATGGATTGGCCGCGGTGCAGATCGGCAGCGACGGCTCGATCACGCCACTGTGGCGCGGGCCGCGGAGCGGGACCGGCCCGCCGATCCTCGTCGCGGGCGCGGTCTGGCTCGTCGATCCCGCGAGCGGGACGCTCTACGCGCTCGACCTTCACACGGGCCAGCCGCGATTCCAGCGGCAGCTCGGCGCGATGCAGCACTTCACGACGCCGAGTGCCGCGGGGACCGAGATCCTGGTCGTCGCGGGCGGGCATGCCATCGCGTTCCAGACGCGTTAGAGCGTGACCTGCATCCCGTCAGAGGCGGGCTCGAGCTCGAGCTCGGCGAGGTGGGCCTGGGTCTCCTGTCCGAGGTGGGTGAGGATGATCCGGCCGCAGTCGAGCCGCCCGCGGTTGGCCATCAGCTCGCGGTAGCTGAGGTGCGCCGGGTCGGACTTCGAAAAGTTGGTCGACTCGCAGATGAACAGGTCGGCGCCCTTCGCGAGCGTGACGAGCTCTTCGCTCCAGCGCGCGTCGCCGGAGTACGCGATGAGCTTGCCGTCGACCTTCACTCGGAGCCCGTGCGGATCGCTCTCCGCGACGTGCTTCACCGGATGCGCGCTCACCTCGGCGCCGCCCAGAACAACGGGCGACTCGCGCAGCGTCACGAAGGACAGGCCGTACTCGGGCGTGATGACGCCGAAGAAGTCCTTGAACAGCGCCTCGCCCGCCCGCGTCGAGCGCTGCTGCAGCTCGCGCGGCCCGCCGATCGCGAGCGGAGCCGTGCGGGCCGCGAAGTGCTGCTCCATGACGAAGAACGGGATGCCGCCGAAGTGGTCGCCGTGCAGGTGGGAGATCGCGATCGCCTGGATCGTGGCCGGGTCCAGTGCCTTCTTGATCGCGGGTAGCGACGACCCGCCGCAGTCCAGGAGCAGCGACGCGCCGGTCGCCTCGACATGGATGCACGCGTGAGACCGGCCACCGTCGGCGAACGCATTCCCGGTGCCGAGGAATCGGACCTTGACGCTCACCCGATCTCGCTGAGCGCGACCGGACGCCGCTCGCGCCACGATGTGCCGGCCGCCTCCGCGATCCGGAGCGCCTCGAGCGCATCGGCCGCGGTGCACGGGTTGTCCGCCTGCCCGTTCGCGAACTTCAGGAAGTGTGCGAGCTCGGCCCGGTAGGCATCCCCGAAGCGCACGAAGAACGATGGGTACGGCGGCCCCGCGAGCGGCGGCGCGTCCGCCTCGACCGAGCGCCACGGGGTCCGCGGGTCGATGCCGATCGCGAGCGTGTCCTTCGCGGCGTGGATCTCGACGTGGATGTCGTAGCCGGCTTCGTTGTGCCGCAGCGCGGTCATCAGCCCGAGCGTGCCGTCGGCGAGCTTCAGCATGACGGCCGAAGTGCCAACGTCGCCCATGGCCTCGTACTGCGGGACGCCCTTCGTCGACCCGGTGGCCGTGACCTCGACGACCTCCTGGCCGAAGAGCCAGCGCGTGATGTCGAAGTCGTGGATGAACTGATCCTTGAACTGTCCTCCTGAGGTCTTGATGTACCCGTCGGGCGGGGGCAGGCGGTCGCAGCTCACCATCAGGAACGAGTACACGTCGCCAAGGCGGCCGCTCCGAAGCTCCGAGCGCGCCCGCTCGTAGCCCGCGTCGAATCGGCGTTGGAAGCCGATCTGCAGCCGGCCATCCTTCTTCTTGACGTGGTCGACGATCTCGCGCGTCTCCTTGATCCCGATCGCGATGGGCTTCTCGCAGAACGTGGGCAGAGCCTGGTCGAGCGCGCGCTTCATGAGCGGCGCGTGCGTGTCCGTCGGGGTCACGATGACCATCGCGTCGGCGTCCTTGAACGCGTCGTCGATCGATCCGACCGCGCGCGCGCCGAGTGGAGCGGCGACCTCCTTCGCCCGAGCCGGGTCTGCGTCGTAGACGGTGAGCTGCGAGACGCCGGGTAATGCAGCGAGCATCGCGGCGTGCGATGCGCCAAGGCGGCCGACGCCGAGCACCGAGATCCGCATCATCCCTCCCGCGTGTGAGCCGCGCCTACTGTACGGTCGATGCGCGAACGGAAGATCGCGGCCGCTCCGATCTCGTGGGGCATCTCCGAAGTACCGGGCTGGGGGATCCAGCTCGCGCCCGGGCGCGTGCTCGCCGACGCGCAGCGACTCGGATTCCGCGCGATGGAGGCCGGCCCGCCGGGGTTCCTTCCGGCCGACGCGCTTGCGGCCGCGCGCGAGCTCGACGGTCACGGCCTGCGCTGCATCGGCGGGTTCGTGACCGCGATGCTCCACGACCC
>DATCQC010000096.1:0-1636 GCA_036569685.1 Candidatus Limnocylindria bacterium
GGCCGGTCGCGAGCGCCTCCTCGGCCGCCAGGAGCGCGTCCTCGCGAGCGCCGAGGCCGGCGGCCGCGTCGGACGCCGCGAGCAGCGCACGCGCGCGCTCCATCGTGCCGTCGGGCAGCCGCAGCGCGAGCGACGCCGCGAGCCGGTAGTGATGGAGCGCGCTCTCCAGGTCGTGCAGGGCCGAGCCGCGTTCTGCGGCTCGGAACGCGTAGTCGATCGCGCGCATCGTGTGAGTCGAAGCGGCGAAATGCAGGGCGAGGAGCGCGGGCTGCTGGACCGCGACCTCGGGCCGCCCGGATTCGATCGCCAGGCCGACGCGTCCGTGGAGCTCCTCGCGGTGGCGCGCGAGCATCGCGCCGTACACGACCTCGCGCAGGCCGGTCTGCGTGAATCGGTGGAGGTTGCCCTCGGGCTCGACGATGGACATCCCGATCAGCTCGTCGAGCGCGCCGTCGACGTCGACCTCCGCGCCGTAGATGGACCGGATGATCGCGGCGTCGAACGTGCGGCCCGCGACCGAGGCGGCGTGGAGAACGCGCCGAGCGGGCGCCGCGATGCCGTCCACTCGTCGGAGGAGGAGCTGCTGGAGCGAGTCGGGGAGCGCGGGGCGGTCGCTGACATCGACGAGCGGCTTCATGCCATCGCGCTCGACGATGACGCCGGTGTTCGCGAGGAGGCGGACCGCCTCCTCCGCGTAGGCCGGATTCCCCTCCGCGCGCTCCGCGATCTCGCGGTCGACGCCGCCGGTCGGCACGAGCGTGCGCACGAGCGCTTCGGTCGCCGCCGCATCGAGCGGGCGCAGACGCAGCTGCAGGTGGTCGCGCGTGGCCACCCACGGCGCGCTGAAATCGGGACGGTATGCGACCACGACGAGCGCGCGCGACGACGCGAGCCCTGAGGCGAAGTGCACGAGCGTCGTGAGGGACGGTGGATCGATCCACTGGAGGTCGTCGATCGCGACGATGAGGCCCTGCGACGCCGCGACGCGGGCGAGGAGCGCCGCGAACCCGCGGCCGAGGATCCGGCGCTTCGTCTCGCCGGACATCGCGGGCAGCTCCACACCGAAGCCGAGCGCGGCGAGGATGAGCGCCCTGGTGTCGGGTTCGATGTCGGGCTGGGTCTCGGTGATGAGGTGCAGGGCGTGATCGGCGGACGCCGTGCGCCGAATGCCGATGACCCGCCGGAGGAGATCGCCGACCGCGCCGTACGAGCGATGCTGGTCGTACGGCGTGCAGCGGACGCGCGCCACGCGCGAGCCGCGCAGGCGCGGGTCCGCAAGCAGCTCGTCGACGAGCCGCGACTTCCCGAGCCCGGACTCGCCGACGATCGACACGAGCCGGCCGCGCCCGGCGAGCGCGTCGTCGAGCGCGCCCAGGAGCGCGGCCATCTCGTCCGCGCGGCCGACGAGCGCGGTGCGCGGCTGTGGCGCGGTCTCCTCGGCCGCCGCGCCGACGAGGCGCCACGCGACCACCGGAGCGGTCTTGCCGCGCGCGACGATCGGCGGATGCGGCTCGTAGCTGAACAGCCCTGGCGTGCGGCGATAGGTCGCGTCGCCGACGAGGACCTCGCCCGGCTCGGCGGCCTGCTCCAGTCGCGCCGTCACGTTGACCGGATCGCCGGTGACGAACGAACTGCC
>DATCQC010000097.1:0-9547 GCA_036569685.1 Candidatus Limnocylindria bacterium
GGCCTGAACGCGTCGCCCGGCGCCCCGACGGGACGCGCGGTGCTCGATGCCGACCGCGCCGTCGCGCTCAAGGGCCAGAAGCAGCTCGTCGTGCTCGTCCGGCCAGAGACCTCGCCGGACGACTTCCACGGGATGATCGCCGCCACCGGGATCCTCACCGCCCGCGGCGGATCCACGTCGCATGCGGCCGTCGTTGCTCGCGGCCTCGGGCTCCCGTGCGTCGCCGGCGTCGCGTCGCTCCAGATCGACCTGCAGAAGCGCGAGATGCGCGTGGGCGACGTGGTGATCAAGGAAGGTGACGCGATCTCCATCGACGGCACCACCGGGGAGGTCTTCGCCGGAGAGCTGCCGACGAACCCCCCGAATTACGAGAAGGAGACCGAGCTCATCGAGCTCCTCTCCTGGGCCGACAAGCGTCGCCGGCTTGGGGTGTGGGTGAACGCCGACACGCCGGGTGAGTGCATCGAAGCCCGCAAGCTCGGCGCGGAAGGTGTGGGTCTCGCGCGGACCGAGCACATGTTCCGGCAGGCCGAGCGCCTGCCCTTCGTGCAGGACATGATCATGGCCGACACCGAAGCCGGCCGGAAGGCCGCGCTCGCGAAGCTCCTCCCCTTCCAGCAGGGCGACTTCCGCGAGATGTACAAGGCCATGGACGGCCTGCCCGTCGTCATCCGGCTCATTGACCCGCCGCTGCACGAGTTCCTCCGGGAGTTCTCCGACGTCGACATCGACATCGCCGTCGCCGAGGCCACCGGCACGGATGGGCCGGAGATCGAGGAGAAGCGGAAGATCTGGCGCCGGCTCGAGCAGATCCACGAGGACAACCCGATGCTCGGCCTGCGCGGCTGCCGGCTCCTCCTCGTCTATCCCGAGATCCTCGAGATGCAGATCCGCGCGATCCTCGGCGCCGCGGCCGACTCGGCCGAGAGGGACGTGAGCGCGAAGCCCGAGATCATGATGCCGCTCGTCGGCACGATGGGGGAGCTTGATCGCCTGCGTGCGCAGGTCATGGATGTCGCGGCGGCGGTCGAGAAGGAGCGCGGACGCAAGATCCCGTTCAAGTTCGGGACGATGATCGAGATCCCGCGCGCGTGCATCATCGCCGACGAGATCGCGACCCAGACCGAGTTCTTCTCATTCGGAACCAACGACCTTACCCAGACCGTCCTCGGCATCTCGCGCGACGACGCGCAGAAGAGCTTTCTCACGAAATACGTCGAGCAGAAGATCATCCCCGACGACCCGTTCCAGGTCATCGACCGGGGCGGCGTCGGCGAGATGATGCGGATGGGCGTGAACCGCGGCCGGAAGACGAAGCCGGACCTCAAGATCGGCATCTGCGGCGAGCACGCCGGCGAGCCGAGCTCCGTTGCGTTCTGCCACGACATCGGTCTCACCTACGTGTCGCCCTCGACCTACCGCGTGCCGGTGGCGCGGCTCGCGGCAGCGCAGGCCGCACTCGCCTCCGGGGAGCGGGACCGCTAGCGGCGCCGGCCGTCCATCCGGATCGTCCACGGCTCGATCGCGTCGATCACGAGGTGGGACGGGATCCACGGATCGCGCGCGAACGCGGCACGGACGGCGACCGCAGACTCGGCCTCCACGACGATTGCGACCCGGTGCTCGTCCGCGAGCGGTCCGCCGAGGACGATGATCCCCGCGTCCACGAGGGCATCCATGTACGCCGCGTGGGCGGTCCAGCCCGACTGCTGCTCCAGCGGCTGGGATGGGTCCCACTTGGGTCCGGACCGGCGCTCCATCACCAGGAAGATCGCCATGACCGAACGCTAGCCCGCCAGACCGAAATGGCGCTCGGCCACCGCGATGAGCGTATCGAGCGTCTGCGAGCCGTCGAGCTCGACCGTGGCGAGATCGTGCGATCGAGCGGTCCGCCGCACGTGCTCGGTGAGCAGGGCGTCGCGATCCAGCTTGTTCCTGCTTGCCCGACCGTGATCGCTCGTCCCATCGATGCCAGGCCAGCCCCGCGATGCGTAGTGCCGCTCGCGGATCGCCGGCGTCGGAAGGAGGAAGATCGCCTTCCGCGGAGAGGCGAGGTACGGAGCGACGAGCTCCGGTAGCAGTCCGAATCCCTCGGCCACGACGCCAGGGGCGTCCATGGCGGCGAGGTCCTCGAGGACCATCTCGAACCGCTCGGCGAACTGACCGATGGTCGACTGCGCCATCGCTTCGGGCGTCTGCCGGACCCAGCGCTCGTCCATCGACAGCGCGAGGAACGCGGCGCGGAACGGATGGCGTCCGGCGCGGGTGCGCTCGCTATGTCCATGTGCGTCCTGCCAGTCGTAGTCATACCGCTCGAGGCCATGGCGTTCGGCGATCGCCTTCGCGATCGTCGTCTTGCCTGCACCCGTGCCGCCGCCGATCCAGAGGACGTGCCGGAGGTCCGTCGCCCAATGATGGCGGAGCCGTCCGGTAACCTGTACGCGCGATGGCCAGCGTGACCGACCTCACGGCGCGACTCTCGCGGACCAAGTCCGTGGCCGCGCTCCGCATCCGCCAACGTCAGGAAGAGGCAGAGCGCACCTCGCTCGCGCCCTACGCCACGAAGAGCGCCGACGCGAAGCGCGACCATCCCGAGGAGCCGTCTGCGACCCGCACGGCGTTCCAGGTCGATCGCGACCGCATCGTCCACTCGAAGGCCTTCCGCCGCACCAAACACAAGACCCAGGTGTTCTTGGCACCGGTGGGCGATCACTACCGCACGCGCCTCACGCACATCCTCGAGGTGAACTCGATCGGCCGCGCGATCGCGACGGCGTTGGAGCTCAACGAGGACCTGCTCGAGGCGATGGCCTTGGGCCACGACATCGGCCACACCCCGTTCGGCCACGTCGGCGAGGAGCTCCTGGCGACCTTCCTGCCCGACGGCTTCCGGCACAACCAGCAGAGCGTGCGCATCGCGGAGCGCATCGAGAAGAACGGCAAGGGGCTGAACCTCACGCACGAGGTGCGCGACGGGATCCTGAAGCACTCCGCGCCGACCGAGGGCGGGCTCGAGACGGCGGCGTGGGGCGTGCCCGAGACGCCGGAGGGCTGGGTCGTGCGGTACGCGGACAAGATCGCGTACCTGCATCACGACATCGACGACGCGATGCGGGCGGGGATCATCGGCGAGGACGACCTGCCGAAACAGGTCCGCGACGGGCTCGGCCGTGATCGCGCCGAGCGCCTCGACACGATGGTCTACGACGTGATCGTTCACTCGTTCGGCAAGGCCGAAGTGGGACTGTCGCCCGAGGTGCTCGAGGCGACGAACGCGCTGCGCGATTGGATGTTCGAGAACGTCTACCTCGCCGGACCGGCCAAGACCGAGGACGAGAAGGCCCAGGGCGTCCTGCTCGGACTGCTGCACCACTTCGAGGCGCACCCGGACCGGATGCCGCCCGAGTTCCAGCGCATCGCCGACGAGGACGGGGTCAAGCGGGCGGTGGCCGACTATGTCGCGGGCATGACCGACGCCTACGCGCTGGACACCTACGAGAGCTTGTTCATCCCCGCCGCCTGGAGCCGTCGCTAGCGTTCGGATCGTTACGAAAACGACACGCTGAGGCACGGAACGTGCATCGAGCCGCCGCTGATGAGCCTCCAGGGCCCCACGCCGTCCATCGCTGCGGACGCGAACCCGGGAGCGACACCGCCGACGCGCCGCGGCTCGCACATCGTCCGCTACTACGAGGACGACGCCGCGCTCGTCGCGGAGGTCGGGCAGCTCGTCGCGGCGGGGCTCGCCGCTGGCCAGCCCGCCGTCGTGATCGCGACGCCGTCGCATCGAGACGGCCTCGAGCGTCGCCTCAAGTCCCAGCGGGTCAGCGTGGCTGAGGCGCGCCGCTCCGGCCGGTACGTCCCGCTCGATGCGGCCGAGACCCTCGCCCGGATCACCAGCGATGGCTGGCCGGATCCAGTGAAGTTCGGCGAGATCGTCGGGGGAACCGTCGGCCGCGCATCCGCCGTGAGCAGGGCGGCCCACGTCGTCGCGTTCGGCGAGATGGTCGCGCTCCTCTGGGCGGACGGGCGGCGTGATGCCGCGATCCGGCTCGAGGAGCTCTGGAACGATCTCGCGAAGAGCCACTCGTTGGCCCTCCTGTGCGCCTATCCGATCGCCGCCTTCGGCCTGCACTCGGACGCGGAGTCGTTCGCGTCGGTGTCGGGGCTTCACGGCGAGGTCCAGCCCACGGAAGCGTTCACCGATCTCGGCGAGACGGTGGAGCGACTGCGTGCGGTCGCGACCCTGCAGCAGAAGGCCGCGGCGCTCGAGACCGAGCTGGCCCGCCGCAAGGCGCTCGAGCTCGAGCTGCAGGCGAAGGTCGAGCAGCTCGCCGACGTCGATCGCCGCAAGGACGAGTTCCTGGCGATGCTCGGGCACGAGCTGCGCAATCCGCTCGCACCGGTGAGCGCGGCGCTCGAGGTGATGCGCCTTCGGGCCGACGATCCGCAGCGCGTCGGGAACGCGCGCGAGGTCGTCGAGCGTCAGATCGCGCAGATGACGCGACTCGTGGACGACCTGCTCGACGTTTCGCGGATCACGCGTGGGCAGATCGAGCTCCGCGATGAGTCCGTCGCATTGGCGGCGCTCGTGGAGCGGGCCGTCGAGGTGGCGCGCCCGATCATCGACGAGCGTGGCCATCGGCTGAGCCTCGACCTGCCGGAGAGCCCCGTGACCTTCCGCGGCGACCGCTCGCGCCTCGAGCAGGTCTTCGCCAACCTCCTGTCGAACGCCGCCAAGTACACGGATGTCGGCGGCCGCATCTGGTTGCGTGCGCGGATCGACGGCGATCGGCTGGTGGTCTCGGTGCGCGACAACGGCGAAGGGCTCAGCCCGGAGCTGCGCGAGCGCGTATTCGATCTGTTCGTCCAGGGGCCGGACACGCGGTCGATGGCCCGTGGCGGTCTCGGGCTCGGTCTGACGCTCGTTCGCCAGCTCGTGCAGCTGCATCGCGGCACGATCGAAGCGCAGAGCGACGGACCGGGTCGTGGCAGCGAGTTCGTCGTCCGGTTGCCCTACGCGCCGGCCATCGCGACCGCCGGTCGCCAGGCCCCGCGGCTCGACGCCTCGGGCCGGGGTCGCCGGATCCCCGTCGTCGACGACAACGTCGACGCCGCCGAGGCGCTGGCCGAGCTGCTGCGTGAGTACGGGCACAGCGTGCGCACCGCACACGGCGCCGGATCGGGGATCACCGAGGCGCTGCGGATGCGGCCGGAGATCGTTCTCCTCGACATCAGCATGCCCGACGCCGACGGCTATGAGGTCGCCCGCCGGCTCCGCGTCGAGCTCGCGGGGACGACGCTCGTCGCGCTTACCGGATATGGCGAGCAGCGTCACCGCGAGAAGTCGCGCGACGCGGGCTTCGACCACCATCTCACCAAGCCGGTCGACACCCGCGAGCTGGAGAAGCTCCTCTCCCGGCCGAACTGACCGTCTCGGGCCCGAACGGGCCCGGCGATACCGTTAGGAGTCGTGCCCGGTGATTTCGACCTCGTCAAGGAGCGCGTGGACATCGTCCAGCTCGTGGGCGAGCGCGTGCACCTGCGCAAGGCCGGGCGCGCGTACAGCGGCCTCTGCCCGTTCCACGCCGAGAAGACGCCATCGTTCAGCGTCGATCCTGATCGGCGGACGTTCCATTGTTTCGGATGTGGAGAACGGGGTGATGTCTTCGACTGGCTCATCAAGATCGACGGCCTCGACAAGGCCGAGGCCTTGAAGGTGCTCGCCGAAAAGGCCGGCGTCGAGCTCACCGGCGGCCGCCCACCCGGAGAACGCGAGCGCGAGAAGCGGCTCCTCGCCGCGCATGAGACCGCGCACTTCTACTTCCGCCAGGCCCTCCGCGGCACGCCCAAGGGCAAGGCCGCGGCGGAGTACGTCGCCGGGCGGGGGATCGACGAGAAGGCGGTCGAGCAGTTCGGTGTCGCATACGCGCCCGACCTTCCCGACGGGTTGCTGACCTATCTGCGGAAGAAGGGCTACACGGACGAGGAGATCCTCTCGACGGGTCTCGTCGTCGAGACCGAGCGCGGCCTGCTCGATCGGTTCCGCGACCGGCTCATCGTCCCGATCCGCGACGCGCGTGGCCGGATCATCGCGTTCGGCGGCCGGGCGATGCGCGCCGATCAGCGCGGGAAGTACATCAACTCGCCGCAGACGGTGCTGTTCAACAAGAGCGCGACGCTCTACGCGCTCGACGCCGCGAAGGCGGAGGCCCGCCGGCAGGGCGAAACGGTCATCGTCGAGGGCTACTTCGACGCGATCGCCTGCCATCAGGCCGGGCTGGCGAACGTCGTCGCGTCGATGGGCACCGCGCTCACGGAAGGTCAGTACCGCGTGCTGAACGACCTCCATCTGGAACGCGCCGTGGTCGCGTTCGACGGCGACGTCGCCGGACAGCGGTCCGCGGAGACCCGCGGCCGCGAGCTACTGCGGATCGTCCAGCGGTTCCACGCCGGGACCGGAGTCATCAGCACGCGGCAGGGGCTCGGCGTGTACGTGACGGTGCTCCCGCCGGATACCGATCCGGACGACCTCGCCCGGAAGGAGCCCGCGCGCCTTCGCGGCCTGATCGGCGCCGCAAAACCGGTGCTCGAGTTCGTCATCGAGGCGATCGCCCGGCGCTTCGAGGGTCGCCTCGAGAATCCGGACGGCAGACGGCGCTTCCTTGCCGAGGCGCTGCCCATCCTCGCGGACGAGCCCGACGCGCTCACGCGCGAACTCTACCTGGGGACCCTCTCGCGCCTGTCCGGGCTCGATCAGGAGACCCTCCGGACGCAGGTCGCGACCGCAGGGGCGAACCGGCGGGCCGCGCCGAACGTATCTGTGCGCGCGGAGCCCACCGCGACGCCCGAACGGAAACAAACGACTTCTCTCGAACGTTACTTAATGGCACAATTGACGAGGTTCCCCGAAGAAGCCGCGCGCCTCGATCTGGACCCCGCCGACCTGGTGGATCCCGTCAACCGAGCGATCTTCGAACAGCTCCGTGACGGACAGTCGACCGCTGACCTTCCGGCTCACCTTGCCGCTACGGCGGCGACATTGGGCGCAAATGCGCCGGAGCCGGGTCAAGGGGCCGACGCAGGTCGCGAGATCGAGATCGTCGCGCTCCGGCTTCGGGAAGGGAACTTGCGGCGACGGCTCGAGGACGTGCGCGCGACATTCGCGCGTGCGGACGGAGACGTCGGTGGGCTCGACGAGGAGGTAAGCCGCTTGGCGCACGACCTGGAGGAAGTCCAGCGTTCGCTCCAGCGGTCGACCGTCCTTCGCAGCACTGAGCAGGAGTGAGATCGAGCGAGGGCCGGCTTCGCCGGACCGAGCGAGTCCCGACAGAGGTCTGTGGACGAAGTCCACAGATCGAGCAGGAGTAGGAATGGCCAAGACAGCGACCAAGGAAAAGGAATCAGCGAAGCCCGCGACGCCAGAGCGCGTCGGGATCCATCCCGAGCACCGCGAGGCGGCGGAGAAGCTCATCGCGCGCGGCAAGCAGCAGGGCTACCTCACCCAAGAGGACATTGCCCGCGGCATCCCCGACGCCGAAGCCGGTGAGATCGAAGAGCTCCTCGTCACCCTCGACGACAACAACGTCGAGATCCTCGAGGCCGACCGCGGGCCGACGTGGCACCAGGTCAAGGAAGAAGAGGAAGAGACCGAGGAAGCGCAGCGCGAGGACAGCATCTCTGCCGTTCTCGCATCAGACCTCATCAGCGTCGACGACCCGGTCCGCATGTACCTCAAGGAGATCGGAAAGGTACCGCTCCTCACCGCCGAGGAGGAGGTCAACCTCGCCAAGTCCATCGAGCTCGGCGAGATGGCCCTCGAGTCGCCGGCGCTCTCGGTCGTGCACCTCTACGAGCTCGGCGTCGAGACGAAGAAGCGGATGGCCCTCGGCCGGCCGAAGGAATTCGTCGACGAGGCGACCCGCTTCACCGGCAAGGCGCTCCGCTACACGCTCAAGGAGGCCGAGGGCGGCAAGGAGCTGAAGCGCCTGACGAACCGGCTGCTCAAGCTTCGCGAGCCGCTCGAGGCGGAGTCGAACAGCAAGGAGATCTCGGCCGAAGCCGCGATCCTCATCGGCGAGCTCGTCGCGATCATCGACGCGGCGAAGCGCGACCCGGAGCGCCTCGTGATCCGGATCCTTCCCGCATATTCGAAGATCCATGGTCCCGCCGAAGGCGCCGAGCGCCTGGGCGAGCTCGTCATGCTCGGCCAGGAGATGCGCACCGTCATGGTGAAGCACCTCGATCTGCTCGTGCGCGACGACGCCGACGAGCAGCGTGGCCTGCGCCGTCTCGCCGACGAGCTCATCCAGAAGGGCGACGACGCGCGCCATAACCTCACGGAGGCGAACCTCCGGCTGGTCGTGTCCATCGCGAAGAAATACATCGGCCGCGGCATGAGCTTCCTGGACCTCATCCAGGAGGGGAACATCGGCCTCATCCGCGCGGTCGAGAAGTTCGACTATCGCAAGGGGTACAAGTTCTCGACCTACGCGACGTGGTGGATCCGCCAGGCCATCACCCGCGCGATCGCGGACCAGGCGCGGACGATCCGCATCCCGGTCCACATGGTCGAGACGATCAACAAGCTCATCCGCGTCTCGCGTGGCCTGCTCCAGGAGCTCGGCCGCGAGCCGACGGCGGAAGAGATCGCCGAGCGGATGCTCATCACCGCGGACAAGGTCCGCGAGATCGTGAAGGTCTCGCAGGAGCCCGTCTCGCTCGAGACGCCGATCGGCGAGGAAGAGGACTCGCACCTCGGGGACTTCATCCCCGACAACCAGGCCCTCGCCCCGTCCGACGCGGCGTCGCACAAGCTGCTCAAGGAGCAGGTCGAGAGCGTGCTCGAGGGCCTCACGGGCCGCGAGCGTCGCGTGCTCCAGCTCCGCTTCGGGCTGGAGGACGGCCGCACCCGCACCCTCGAAGAGGTCGGGCGTGAGTTCAACGTCACGCGCGAACGCATCCGGCAGATCGAGGCGAAAGCGCTCCGCAAGCTGCGGCACCCGAGCCGGTCCCGGAAGCTCAAGGACTACCTGGAGTAATTGACGTGGGAGCCGCCGATCCGGCGGCTCCCATGCTCGTTCTAGGGCTTGGCCCTGCCCCAGGCCTCGTAGCTCACGAGCTCCGATAGCTGCTTCCGTCCACGGGGCAGCACATCGAGCACCGGATCCGTGGCCACTTTCGGATGGCCGACCCCGACCAAGGACCGCGCGGTGCGGTCGGCGGGGATCCCGAGGATCCGCTTCGCTTGGGCGTCCTCCGCGTCGCCGCCGAACCAGGCGATGCCAGCACCGAGGCCGAGCATGTGCGCGCCGATGAGCAGCCGCTCGGTCACGCGGCCCTCGTCGTACGCCTGGCTCGTTCCGGCGCCGTCGAGGACGATCGCGATCGCGAGCGGCACATCCGCGAGCCACGCCATGAACGGTCGGAGTGTGCTGATGCGCCGTAGCGTGGCGCGATCGCGGATGACGATGAAATGCCACGGCTGAGAGTTGGCCCAGCTCCCCGACGAACGCGCGATCTGCAGGAGCTCTGCGACCGCCTCATC
>DATCQC010000098.1:0-1691 GCA_036569685.1 Candidatus Limnocylindria bacterium
GATCCGGGGCGCCTGATGGATCGCCGCAGGTTCCGCTCTCGCGTGACGATCGGCCTCTCCGGTGCGATCGCCGCGCTGGTCGGCGTGCCGATCGTCGGCTACCTCATCGCGCCGCTCTTCGAGCGCGAGCAGGACACGTACGTCCCGGTCGGCGACACGTCGAAGTTCCAGCCCGGCACGACGACGCTCGTCCAGTTCGACGATCCGAGCCCGCTCGCGTGGGCCGGCCAGACGGCGAAGACCGCGCTCTGGGTCCGCAGCGTCTCCGAAAGCAGCTTCCAGGTCTTCAACGTGAACTGCACGCACCTCGGCTGTCCGGTCGACTGGCGGCCCCAGGCGAAGCTGTTCCTCTGCCCGTGCCACGGTGGCGTGTACCACGAGGACGGCACCGTCGCCGGTGGCCCGCCGCCCCGCCCGCTGTTCGAGCGCGAGTGGCGCGTCGACGCCGGGAAGCTCATGGTGAAGACCCAGCGCCTACCGACGCCGGGTGGCGGCGCCCCGTGAATCGCATCGTTCGCGCGATCGGGCGCTGGATCGGCCTGCGCTTCGAGCTCGAGGACTCCGTCGGCGCGGTGCTCACGCACCCGGTGCCGGCTGCGCTCGAAGGCCGCGTCGGCTGGTGGTACGTCTTCGGCAGCGCGACGCTCGCGATGTTCATCGTGCAGGTCGTCACCGGCGTGGGCCTGGCGATGACGTACGTGCCCGCGCCGAACAGCGCGTACGAATCGCTGCAGTTCATCAGCGGCCAGGCCACCCTCGGTGGCGTGTTGCGCGGGATCCACTACTTCGGCGCAGGCGCGATGGTCGTGCTCGTCCTCGTGCACATGACCCAGGTGTTCCTGTTCGGGTCGTACAAGTTCCCCCGCGAAGCGAACTGGATGAGCGGCTCGCTCCTCCTGCTCGCGACGCTCGCGATGGCCTTCACGGGCCAGCTGCTCCGCTGGGATCAGGACGCGTTCTGGTCCATCGTCGTGGCGGCCGAGCAGGCCGCGCGCGCGCCGATCATCGGCGGGTTCCTCGCGACGCTCGTCGTGGCCGGGCAGAACGTGGGCGGCGCGACCCTGACCCGGTTCTACGCGACGCATGTCTTCCTGATCCCCGCCGCGATCTTCGGCCTCCTCGGCGCGCACCTCTATCTGGTGATCAAGCGCGGCATCAGCGAGCCGCCGGTCCCCGGCGAGCGGGTCGACACGCGCACCTATCTCGCGCGATACACGGAGCTCCTGCGGCGCGGCATCCCGTTCTACCCGGACGCGGCGGTGCGCGACGCCGTCGTGTCGTTCGTCGCGGTCGTGATCGTCGTCGTGCTCGCGGTCGTCGCCGGCGCGCCGATGCTCGGCAAGCCGCCGGATCCGACGATCATCGTCGCCGACCCGCGGCCCGACTGGTACTTCATCGGCTACTTCGCGCTCCTCGCGGTCATCCCGAAGGGCCTCGAGTCGATCGTCATCATCGGCCTGCCCGCCCTCGCGTTCGGCTTCCTGTTCCTGCTGCCGCTCATCCGCCCGAAGGGCGAGCGGCACGTCTCACGGCGGCCCATGGCGGTGGCCGCGGTCGGGCTCGGCGTGCTCGTGTACGGCGCGCTCACGGTCGCGGGGTTCGCCTCGAGCTGGGTCCCCGTGTCCACCGAAGGCGCGTCGCTCCCGGCCGCCGCGCTGAGCGGGCTCGGCCCGCAGGAGGCCAGCGGCGCG
>DATCQC010000099.1:0-3756 GCA_036569685.1 Candidatus Limnocylindria bacterium
CTCCTCCGTCGAGAGGCCACCCTCCGGTCCGGTGACGAGTGAGACGTCGCCGTTCCGTGACGCCTCCGCGAGACGTGGGCCGGTCGCCTCCTCCCAGCACACGACGATCCGGCCGTCGAGGTGGACGAACAGCGAGCCCCATGGCACGAGCTTGTCGACGCGCGGGATCGCGCCGCGATGCGACGTCTCCGCGGCCTCGCGGGCGATCTTCTGCCAGCGCTCGCGCTTCGCCGGCGACAGCTCGCGCACGACGGACCGCGTCGACATGAACGGCACGAACCGCGACACGCCGAGCTGGCTCGTCGCTTCGATGACCTCCTCGCTCCGGTCGCCCTTGAGCAGCGGCACCGCGAGCGTGAGCCGGAACGGCAGCTCAGTGGCGACCGGCCGGCGCGCCACGACCCTACCGGTGACCTGCGCCGGCGCGACCGCCTGCAGCTCGACCTCGTGGTCGACGAGATCCGCGACAAGGACGATGCGCTCGCCCGGCTTGAGGCGGAGGACCGTCGCGATCTGGCGCGCCTGCTCGCCGGTCAGGAACGCGCGCTCGGCCGGTGCGGTGTCGACGAAGAACCGATGCATCTGCGCTGTTCTAGCGCGTCAGCTCGAGCGAGACCCAGTCCCCGTCCTGGTCGCGGGCGACAGGGCTCAACCCGTGGGCGGCGAAGGCCGCGGCGGTCTCGTCCTCCTCCGTCGCGATGATCCCGGCGATCACCAGCCGTCCACCGGGCCCGAGATGCGCCAAAAGATCCGGCGCGATCTTCTGCAGCACCGCGGCCACGATGTTCGCGAGGATCACGTCGAACGCGCCGTCGAGATCGGAGGCGCTCCCGACGGCGAGATCGATCGGCACGCCGTTCCGAGCGACGTTCTCCCGGGCCTCTTTCACCGCGACCTCGTCGATGTCACGCGCGACGACCTCACGCGCGCCGCGCTTCGCGCACGCGATCGCGAGGATCGCCGAGCCGGTCCCGACATCGGCGACGCGCTTCCCGGTCACATCGATCCGTGAGAGCGCGCGCAGACAGGCCTGCGTCGTCGGATGGAGCCCGGTACCGAACGCCATGCCCGGATCGAGGGACAGCACGACCGCGTCCCCGGGATCGGCGTCCGACCACGTCGGCCGCACGAGGAACGCGCCGATCCGGATGGGCTTGAACGACGCCTTCCACGTCTCGAGCCACGCCTCCTCCTTGATCTCGCGGACCGCGAGCTCGCCGATCGGTCCGAGGCCGAACGCCTGGAGGTGGCCGAGCGCGTCGCGCACCCGCCGGACGCGGATGCGGGCGATCCGGTCGTGGACGAGATACGCCTTGACCAGATGGGGCGCGCCCGGCTGGAGCGGCTCTTCGATCGCGACGCCGTTGTAGCCGACGCGCCCGAGGATCTCGCTCACCGCTTCGACCGCCTCCGCGTGTGCCGGGACCGCGACCTCGAGCCAGCGGATCGGCTCGGTGTCAGCGCCTGCGGCGGACGCGACCGCAGGTCGCGGTGATTCAGATGAGGGCGTCTTTGATCCGGTCGAACACGCCGCGATCGTCGTCGGACTGCTCGGGCGCGCCCGAGGCCGCGTGCAGCTTCTGGTAGAGCGTCTTCTGGTCCTTCGTGAGCGTGCGCGGAATGACGACGTCGAGATAGACGAGCTGATCGCCCCGCCCGTTCGAGCCGAGGTGCGGGACACCCTTCCCCTTCAGGCGGACGGCCTGGCCATGCTGCGCGCCCGCGGGAACACGCACCGACGTCCGCTGGCCCTCGATGGTCGGCACCTCGAGCTCGTCGCCGAGGGCGGCCTGCGCCGGCGAGATGCGGAGGACGTGGACGAGGTCGTCGCCCTCGCGCCTGAACCGCGGGTGCTCCTTCAGCCGGATGAGCACGTAGAGGTCGCCCGACGGGCCGCCACGCATCCCGGCCTCGCCCTCACCCGCGACGCGGAGCTGCTGGCCGTCGTCGATGCCCGCGGGGATCGTGAGATTGATGTCGCGCTCCTTGCGCTCGCGGCCCTCGCCGCGGCAGCGCGTGCACACCTTGTCGACGGTCTTCCCCGCCCCGCCGCAGCGCGGGCAGGTCGAGACATTGACGAACCGGCCGAACACCGACTGCTGGACCTGGCGCACCTCACCGCGGCCGCCGCATTGCTCGCACGTCGTGACGGTCGAGCCGGGCTCGGCGCCGTCGCCGCCGCAGCGCTCGCACTGCTCGAGCCGCGGGACCTTGATCCCGCGGTCGCCGCCGCGGACCGCGTCGATGAGCTCGATCTCGAGCTGCATCCGGAGATCCGCGCCGCGCATCGGTCCGCGCTCCCGGCGGCGCGTCTCGCCCCCGAAGAACGTGTTGAAGAGATCGTCGATCCCGAAACCGACCGCGCCGTCGGTGCTCCCGAACATGTCGTAGCGCTGTCGGCGCTGCGGATCGGCGAGGACCTCGTACGCCTCGGTCACCTCGCGGAAGCGCACGGACGCCTCGTCCGCCTTGTTCACGTCGGGGTGGTACTGGCGCGCGAGCTTGCGGTACGCGCTGCGGATCTCGTCTTCCGACGATTCGCGCGTGACCCCGAGGACGGCGTAGTAATCGACTCGAGCCATGACTAGATTATCGGGGGTCGTGGAGGATCTGGGCCGGATCATCGTGCAATGGGCGCACGTTCTGAGCGGCGTGCTGTGGGTCGGTGGCGGGTTCTACACGATCGTCGTCCAGCTCCCCGCGCTCGCCGCCATGCCGCTTCCGGCACGCGGTCCGGCCATCGCGGCCATCGCGCCGCGGCAGATGCGGTACATCATCCGGGTGGCCGAGGTCGCGATCGCGACCGGCATCCTCCAGCTCTTCGTCAATCCGCACAACCGGGAGCTCCTCACGTTCGCCACGCGGTGGTCGATCGCGATCGTCGCTGGCGCGCTCATGGCGTTCATCGCGTACGGCCTCCTGCGCGGCCCGCTCACGTCCGCGATCGACCGACTCCTCGCGACCGCGCCGATCGCGGCCACCGGCGACGAGGCCGCCGGCACGCAGGTCATCGCCCTCCGCGAGCGGATCCAGCGCCTCGGCTACGCGCAGATAGCCCTGGGCGCGCTCATCCTGGCCGCGATGGTGACCGCCCGCTTCAGCTAGGGAACCGGCGGACGTGCGCCGGCGTCTACCTCCCCAGCACCGGTCTTCCGGTGAAGGAGGCAGCCATGCCGCGGTCGCTCACCTTCGCGCTCGGTCTCGCGCTTTCGATGCTCACCCTCGCGGTCCCCGCGTTCGCCTGCGGCGGGCTCATCGGCCCGAACGGCGCGGTGAACCTCCTGCGGACGACGACGTTCGTCGGCTACCACGACGGCGTTGAGCACTACGTGACCGCGTTCCAGTTCGCGGGTGGTGGCGGCAAGTTCGGCTCCCTCACCCCGCTTCCCGGCGTCCCGTCGAACGTCGAGAAGGGCGGCTCGTGGACCCTGCAGCGGCTCATCCGCGAGACTCAGCCGCTGAAGGTCAACGCACCGCTGCCCTTCGCAGCCCGCAGCACCGCCGACGCCGTGCAGGTGCTCCTTGAGACGAAGATCGACGCGCTCGACATCACCGTCCTCAAGGGCGGCGGGGCGGCCGTCGGCGAGTGGGCCACCGCGCACGGCTTCCGCCTCCCGGCGGACGCGCCGGAGGTCCTCGACTTCTACGCGAATCGCAGCCCGATCTTCCTCGCGGCCGCGTTCGACCCCGACGCCGCCGCGGCGCGCGGCCAGAACATCGGCGACGGCACGCCGGTCCACATCACGATCCCGACCG
>DATCQC010000100.1:0-2356 GCA_036569685.1 Candidatus Limnocylindria bacterium
CTTTCCCGGGAGCGCGCGCGCTGCCGACCGGAGGAACAGGATCCGGCCGCCGAGGCGGCTCACGTACTCCGCGACGGCGAAGCCGAACGTGATCGGGACCGCGTGCTGGCCGTGGGTGCGACCGGCCTGCGCCGTGTCGGCCTCGCCCTCGGCGAGCGCGATGAGCCGCGACGCGAGGAGTCCGAGTCGCGGCAGGAGCACCCGCTCGACCGCCTCGCGATACCGCCACGCGTTCGCCGTGTCGACGACGTCCATCGAGGTCGCACCGAGGTGCACGAACCGGCGTGCGTCCTCGGGCACCTTCGCGCGGATGAGATTGACCAGAGCACGCACGTCGTGGCCGATGCGGGCCTCCTCGGCGTACACCTCCGCCGCGCCGATGCGGTCGGCCGCCGCCGCGATCGCGTCGGCCGCGGTCTCCGGGGCGATCCCCTCCTCCGCGAGCGCGCGCGCGAGCGCCGCCTCCGCCTTCGCCTGGGCGCGGACCCGGCCCTCCTCGGAGAGGTACGGGTGCAGCGCCGCGTAGAGCTGGGCGTCGCCGCCGTAGAACCGCGAATCGAGCGGCGAGATCGCATCGAAGCGCGACGAGAGGGTCATGGCGCGAGGATCCGCGCGGCCATCGATTGCCGCATCGTCTGGATGCGGCCGGCGAGGGCCTCGTCCGACAGGGCGAGGATCTCGGCCGCGAGGATCGCGGCGTTCGCGGCACCGGCCTCGCCGACCGCGACGGTCGCGACCGGCACACCGCGCGGCATCTGCACCGTGGAGAGGAGCGCGTCGAGCCCGCCGGCGATCGCGTTCGGCGACGCCAGCGGCACACCGATGACCGGAAGCGTCTGGTGCGCGGCGACCGCGCCCGCAAGATGCGCCGCGCCGCCCGCGGCCGCGATGACGACCTTCACCCCGCGGGCCGCGAGGCCCTTGGCCCAGTCACGGACCTCGTCGGGCGTGCGATGCGCGGACAGCACCCGCGTCTCGTGCTCGATGCCGAGACCCTTGAGCGTCTCCTCCGCGACGGCCATGATCGGCGCGTCGCTCGAGCTGCCCATGACGATCGCCACCCGTGCGCTCACGCCGTGATCTCCACCCGACCCTCCGACGCGGCGATGTCCGAACGATAGAACCTGCCTCGCCACGTGATGCGTTCGGCCGCGGCGTACGCGCGTTCGCGGGCGTGTGCGGGCGTATCGCCCTGCGCGACCACGTGCAGCACGCGGCCGCCGGCCGTGGCGAACCCACCGTCCGCGGACCGGCGCGTGCCGGCGTGGAACGTCCATACGTCGTCGGGCAGGTCGCCGATCGTGATCGGGTCGCCCATCCGCGGCTGTCCCGGGTAGCCCTCCGCGCAGAGCGCGACGTCCACGTACGCGCGCTGGCTGAACCGCAGTGGATGCGTGTGCGTCCACGCCGCGAGCCGGCCGTCGCCGAGGGCCTGCATGAGCTTCGCGAAGTCGCCGCCGATCCGCGGCAGGATCACCTGGGCCTCCGGATCGCCGAATCGCGCATTGAACTCGATGACCTTCCAGCCGTCCGCCGTCTTCATCAGCCCCGCGTAGAGCACCCCGCGATACGGCGTGCCGCGCTCAACGAGCAGCCGCGCGACCGGCGCGATGAGCCGATCGGCGAGGGGCTGCGCCTCCGCGTCGGGCAGGACGCGCGTCGGCGAGCATGCGCCCATGCCCCCGGTGTTCGGTCCGGTGTCGCCATCTCCGACGCGCTTGTGATCGCGCGACGGCGGGAGCGCCACGACGGTCTCCCCGTCGACGAGCGCGTGGAGCGACGCCTCCTCGCCGACGAGCAGCTCTTCGAGCAGGACCCGGCCCGAGCTCACCGCGTTCCGTTCGAGCGCGGCCAGGGCTTCGGCGCGGTCGCGCGCCACGGCGACGCCCTTCCCCGCGGCGAGTCCGTCAGCCTTCACCACCACCGGGCCGTCGACCAAACCGTCGCGCGCGGCTCGCGCGTCCGGGAAGATGCGGAACGACGCAGTCGGCACGCCGGCCTCGCGGAGCGCGTCCTTCGCGAACGACTTGCTCCACTCGAGCTGCGCGGCCTCGCGCGACGGGCAGACGACGGTGACCCCGGTGCGCCGCAGGACGTTGCCGATGCCCGAGGCGACGAGATCGTCAGGGCCGACGATCACGAGGTCGATGTACGACGCCGCGATGTGCTGCTCGAGCCGCCCGCTCCCGTCGATGGGGATGTCGAGCGTGCGCGTGAACAGCCCCAGGGCGGCGTTCCCGGGGATCGCGTCGATCGTGTTGACGCTCTCACACCGCGCCAGGCGCCAGGCGATCGCGTACTCGCGCCCGCCGCCGCCGAGGACGAGCGCGTTGATCCCGGCACCGGCGTGCGCGCG
>DATCQC010000101.1:0-10576 GCA_036569685.1 Candidatus Limnocylindria bacterium
GTCGTACCCGGTGTCCGACGGCCGGCCGGGCGTGCCGAGCACGAGCTGCGGCTCGCCATCGGGGGTGAACTTCCGCACCGAATGATCCGCGTCGTCCACGCAGAACGCAGAGCCGTCGGGCGCGATCGTGATCCCGTGCGCACGCTCGCTGAAAGCGCGCTCGCCCCACGAGCGGACGAACCGGCCGTCGCGCTCGTAGACGAAGACCGCGGCCTCGCCGCGGGTGAAGAGGTACACCCGATCGCGCGCGTCGACCGCGACCGCGGCGACGTCGTCGTGCCGCCGGCCCGCCGGGAGCTGCTCCCAGCCGACCTGGACCTCGAGGTGCGGCCCGCTAGCCGCGAACGGCCGCCACGCAGTCGACCTCGATGAGCCAGTCCTCGCTCACGAGCCGCGACACCTCGACGGCGGTGCTCGCCGGCCGGTGCGCGCCGAGGAACCGATCGCGCTCGGCGATGATCGCCGCGCGATCGCCCATGTTCCGGAAGTACCAGTTCAGCTTCACGATGTCGCCGATCGTCGCGCCGCAGTCGGTG
This sequence comes from Candidatus Limnocylindria bacterium, assembly GCA_036569685.1. GTDB lineage: Bacteria > Chloroflexota > Limnocylindria > P2-11E > P2-11E > UBA4735. Next base: position 537 of record DATCQC010000101.1, read on the forward strand.
AGGATGCGATGGATGTTCTTGAACACCTGCTCCGCCTGCTTGGCCGCGTCACCCTTGCCGACGAGCTCGCCCGTCTCGTCCATCGCGACCTGCCCGGAGACGTAGATGAGCCGGTCCGCAGCCGGCACGATCGCGACCTGCGAGTACACGCCGACCGGCGCTGCGACGCCCGGCGGGTTGCGGAACTCGGCTACCGCTTCGCGCCTAGACCGGAGTGGTCATGTGCGGCTGGATCTGCTGGAGCAGACGCTCCTTCGGCATGTAGCCGACGAGGCGCTGCGCTTCCTTGCCGCCCTTGAACAGGATCATCGTCGGGATGGCGCGGACGCCGAAGCGGCCCGCGGTGATCGGGTTCGCGTCGACGTCGAGCTTCGCGATCCGGACGTTCTCCTTCTCGCTCGCGATCTCTTCGAGGACCGGAGCCACCATGCGGCACGGGCCGCACCAGGTCGCCCAGAAATCCACGAGCACCGGAGTATCCGACTTGAGGACCTCCTGCTCGAATGTCTGATCAGTTACGACGGTGGGCTTCCCCATCTCTCTGTATCGCTCCTTGCGTTTTCTCGCTTAGGTCGCGGGAAAACTCGCTGCTACCACTTGAACGCCAGCTGCTGTCCTGCTTGTTCCACTGCAGGTTCAAGGCCGAGGACCGGTTCCAGCCCATCGAGGCCGGATTCGGGATCCGCGGCGAAGGCCTTCAGCGGAGCCCACTTTACGAACCTCCAGCCCCGGCGTCGAACGGCCGTCCGCAGCGCGGCCGAACGCTCCAATTTGAACGCGGCGAGCGGGCGCCGTTCGTCGGCGAGCGCCAGGAACCGGAACACCCGGTCGTCGTCCGGGATCTGCTCGCCGATCGCCGACAGACTCCGATGGAGCCGCGCGGTCCAGTCGAGCTGCCAGAGGAACACCATCTTCCCGCGGTCGTACCAGGCGAGATCGACGGCATCGAGGACGTCCGCCGGACCGCGGAGCGCCTTCGCGAGCGGCGTCGTCTTCTCCTGGTCGGAGAGCAGGTCGGACAGCACGTTCGCCCGGCCGGCGTACGCGGTGCCGAGACCGCGCCGGCGCAGCTCGCGTCCGACCTGCACCTTGAAGCCGATCCGGTGTCCCGTGTCGATGAGGCTCGCCGCAAGGAGCGTCTGCTCGAGCTGGCGCTTCGCGAGGGTGTCCTCCTCGCGGAGGCGCCAGCGGCCATCGTCGCCCTGCACGCCGTACGCGGCGATGCAGCGCTCGACGAGCTCGCGATCCGGCGTCTCGACGCCGCGGAACAGGCCGTATGCGCGCTTCAGGAGCGAGCGCGTATCGACATCGCGGGCGGCCGAAAGGACACCCCACACGCCCCACTCGACGCGATCGTCGAGCGGCGCGTGATCGTCCGCTCCGTTGACGAGGCCGTAGAGCGGGTCCTCCTTGTCAACGCCGTCGAGCCGTTCGATCCCCGACCGCCGCGCGTCGCCGAGTGCCGAGCGGAAGTGATCGAGGAACAGCTCGAGCTCGGAGACGCCGCCGGCGCGCGCGAGGGCGAGCGGGGCGAGGAGCCCGCGCTCGGCGAGCGCGTTCAGCGCGGCGACCGCGGCGCGATCCGCCGGGATCGGCTCACCGCGCGCGACGATCGCGGCGTGCACGCCGCCGCGCATCGTCTCCTCGAGGGTGAGCGAGTCGGCGCTGCGCTGGTCCTTGAGCAATGGGACATCGCGGTCGAAGTCGAGGATCGCGACCGCGCCCGAGCTCCCGCCGATCGCGGTCTGCAGGGTGTCGCGCTGGTAGAGGATCCCGCGCAGGCGATAGCCCGAGCCCGCTCCGGCGAGCGCGCACGCGGCGACGGTCGCACCGTCGGCGTGCGGGAGGTACACGACGCAGGGCGCGCCCTCCTTCGAGCCGCGATGCGCGTCGAGGAGCGCGGTGCGGAGCGTCCGGAGCAGCCGTTCGCGGCCCGCGAGGCGGCCGTCCGCGTCGGCGCTCGGGTCCTCCTGCACGCCGGCGAGCACGACCGACGCGACGTAGGCCCATCCGCCGAGCGGATCGTCGATCGGCGCCTGCACGAGGACGAGCTCGGCCGGGCCCTTGATCGCCGGCGCTGAGCTCGCGGGCGGTGCGCTCGAACTCGAGCCACACGTTCACCTCACGGGACTGCGCGGCCTGCCCGCGCCGGGCGCGGCCCTTCTCGATCCGGAGCGGCGCGCCGTGACCGGCGACGGCGTTCAGCCGGCTGCCGGAGACGACGACCTCGAGCAGGCAGAGCCGCAGGAACGCCTTCGCGGGGCCATCGGGGAGGGCCGTCTCGACCGCCCGCAGGGTACCCATGAGCGCCCCGAGGTTCCGCGGTGTGTAGAGCGCCGCGATGCTCTGCGCGAGCACGCGCCGCTCCTCCGTCGCGCCGAACCGCTCGACGAACTGCCAGTACGCGAGCCCGTCGCCGTCCACCTTACGGGCGCGTGCGTCGTCCTCCTCGGCCGTCGGCTCGATGAGCAGGGCCCGGCCCTCGCGCGCGCAGATCGTGCAGCGGAACGCCTTCTTCGTGGGCGCGGGCGCGTCGCGCTCCCAGAGGAACGCCTCGACGACCACCGGCCCGCGGCACGTCCCGCAGTGCGAGCCGTACAGGTCACGCATCACGACGCGGTGCGGCGCGCCCGCGAGCGTGCTGTCGGCGACGGCCTCGAGCGCGACGGTGACCTCAGCGAGCGACGGTGCCTGCGCGATCACCCCGCGGGCCCACGCGCCGAGGGCCGATGTCGAGCGGGCGATGCCCACGCGGTCACGGCGCTGCGCCGCGTCCGCGGCCGAGAACGGGTACGCGAGCGGATCGAGCACGATGGCGCGCTCGGCGGTGTACGCGTTCGCGTACGCCTCCGCGACGGCCAGGGGGAACGCGGTACCGAATCGGTGGAGTGGTCTCGGAAGTGGAGCGGTCTCGACGGGAACGAAACTGTCGAGCCGTTCCACCGTCATTGCAGATCGAAGACTAGAGCCCGCTTGCCATCGAGCACCACACCTGCGCGTTTGCCGTCCGCGGAGACGGTCAGGTCCTGGATCTGGCCATCGACGCCGAGCGCGTCGGCCGTCCCGTCCGCGGCGATCGCCCACACCGCGTCCGCACCGTCCCAGACGAGCGCCCGCAGGCCCAGGACGAGCTTCCGCCCGTCGGTGAGGGCGGCCTGCCAGCGCTGCGCGCCGTCCGGACCGGTCGCGACGACCTTGTCCTTGTCGAGCTGGTAGAAGGTGCCGTCCGCGCCGAACGCGACGTCGCGCACAGGCGCGCCGACCTTCTGCAGCGTCGCGGTCGGGTTGGCATCGTGCGGCGCGAAGCGATACGTCCCCTGATCGGTGACGACCGCGCCACGGTCGCCGGTCACGTCCATCGCGAGATCCTGGGCCGCGCCCGGGACCGAGATGACGCCGCGGATCGCGCGCTGGCCGAGCCGCAGTACCTCGACGTCGGTCCTGCCCGCGCTCGTCGTGGCGATGAACAGCTCGGCCCGATCGGTCACCGCGATGAACCCGCCGGACGAGGGCGTCACGATCGGGAACGGATCGCCGATGACGGCGCCATCCGGCGCGCGCGCGCCGATGAGCCCGCCGCCGGAGCCGACGAGGCCGCTCGCGCTCTTGGACACGGCGATGAACGCGCGCGCGCCGGGCACGTTGACGTACGCCGTCTGGGTGATGACCGACGGGAACCGCAGCAGCTGGTTCTGGCCGAGTGTCGACATGAACGAGGGAACGAACAGCACCGTCGCCGATGCGCCTCCCGCGAGCAGCCACGCGCTGTCCGCGCTGAACTGGAGCGCCGAGATGCCGGATGTGAACTTCGGCAGCGCCGCGAGGCCGCCGGTCGCGGCATCGAAGACGGCAAGGGTGCCGTCGTCGCTCCCCATCGCGATCCACTTGCCGTCGGGGGACATCGCGATGCGGCGCGCCGCGCCGGGACCGTTGATCACCCGGGACGGTTCGCGCCAGAGCTCGGCGTCCGGCACGGCCCCGCCGCGCGCGAACGCGTACGTGTGCTCCTCGACCACGGTCGCGACGTCGATGCCCTTGGCCTTCAGCGCGGCGGCCGCGGCGTCGGCCTGAACCTTCGACGGATACGTCGCGACGCGCACGATGAACGGCGCCACACGCGTGGTCGAGATGACGGTGCCGATCTTCTTCGCCGCAGCATCGGCGTCCGCGACCGTCGCGTACGGGCCGGCCTGCAGCGCGAACTGCGAGTCCGACGTGGGCGTGACGGTGAACGATCTGCCTCGGGTCACGGTCTTCTGCAGCTCGGTATCGAGCGGCAGCTTGGCGGCGAGCGCCTGCAGGCGATCCCAGCTCAGGTTGACGTCGCCGAGGGTCTTCGCGAACGCACCCGGATCGGCGCCATCGGCGTACGCGCCCGCGTCCTTCGAGAGGTCGGTGAGCGTGTCCGCGAGCGAGACGACCGCGTCGCGCACCGGCCCGGCGGCATTCGCCGTGGCCGAGAGTGATGACGAGATCACGTCGGCGAGCTTTGGCAGGATGCCCCGCGCGACCGCGGCCCAGCGGGCGGCCGAGACGACCCGGGTGACCTGGCCCGAGAGGCTGCCCGCGACCGCGTAGTCGTAGGCGGACAGCTGCTGGAGCAGGGCCGCGGTCGAGCGCGCGAGCTGCGGCGCGCTCGGCACGTCGCCGCTCGGCACCACCTTGGGCGGCGATTCGCAGGCGCTACCGATGACGAGGATGATGCAGAACGCGATGCGGCGGAGGCCGCTACTCGTCGGCCTCGTCCTCGTCGTCATCGTCGTCGGCTTCGACGGCGAGCGGCTCTTCGGCCACAGCGGGCTCGGATTCCTCGTCGACCGCCGATGGCGTCGGTTCGGTCTCCTCGCCGCCTTCCTCTTCGCCGTCCTCGTCATCTTCGCCGCCGAAGCGGAAGAAGTTGCCCTTGATGTAGGCACGCTCCTTCGTCTCGGCCGGACGGTGGTGGCCCGGGAACGAGATGCGCTGCGCGTTCTCGGGGCTCTGGAGGGTCTCGCGGATCGCGACGCGCGGGTTCTGCTGGTCGTTGCTCACGACCGCGACCACGTACTGGTTGCCGGTGTTGATGAGGTCGAGCAGCCGCCGGCCGACCTTCGGTTCGAGAAAGCCGAGGAGCTCGCCGTCGCGGGCGTGGACGGCGATGAGGCCGTCGCGCTCGCGGAGCTCGGCCTCGGCGCCGGGCGAGTACTTCGCGACGACGTGCGCCGGCGCCGGGTTGATGAGCCGGAGGATGCCGGTCTTGCCCATGTCCTCGATGAACAGGCGGGGCTGGGTCCTGGACTTCGTCGGGTTCGTCTTCGTCTTGTGCTCGATGAGGAGCCCAAGGCGCGCCACGTTGCGGAGCGCGATCGGGTTGTTCGGCTCGGCCTTCAACACGTCGGCGTACGCCGCCTTCGCCTCGTCGAGCTTGCCGGTCTCGAGGAGCGCGCGGCCCAGGCGGTTGCGGGCCTCGAGGTCCTCGGCGTTCGCCTCGAGGATCTTGGCGTTCAGCTCGACGGCCGTCGGCCAGTCGGCTTCGAGGGCCGCCTGGACCGCCTTATCGGCGAAAGCACGCGTCCGGATACCTGTTTCGGCTGGGGAGCTCATCGGTCAACGCCTCCAACGCAGACGCACACGATGCGTCGCGGCCATTCGGGTGATGAGTGAATTCTAACGGCTCGCGGACTAGGCTCCGCCACGTGCTGTACCTGTCCGAGATCAAACGAGCAAAAGTCGTCGATCCGGCAGGGACCGAGATCGGCCGGCTCGCAGACGTCGCCGTGGTGCCCAAGGAGCAGTTCCCGGCCGTCCAGTGGGCCATCCTCCGCACTTCCGGTGGCGAGCGGATCGTCCGCTGGGCCGACCTCGAACGCGTCAGCCGCGGCTACCGGCTCAAGGAGACGGCCGTCCCGCCGGCCGCGGGCGAGCTCCCGCCCGAGGCCCTCCGCCTGGGTCGCGACCTCGTCGACAAGCAGATCGTCGACACCCACGGCGCGAAAGTCGTGCGCGTGAACGACCTGCAGCTCGACGACAAGTCCGGCCAGCTTCGCCTGGTCGGCGCGGACGTCGGGCTGCGCGGCATCCTCCGGCAGGTCGGCGGCGAGCACGCCGCCGAGCGCGTCGCGGGGCTGCTCGGGCGCAAGCTCCCGCGCGGGATCATCCCGTGGCACCTCGTCGAGCCGCTCGAGTCGCGGCAGCAGAACGTGCGGCTGACGCTTCCCCACGCGAAGCTCGCGCTCCTTCACCCCGCGGACATTGCCGACATCGTCGAGGAGATGACCGCGGACGAGCGCCTTGCGGTGTTCGATCAGCTCGACGTCGAGACCGCCGCCGAGACGCTCGGCGAGGTCGAGCCCGAGATGCAGGCCGCGATCATGGGCGACCTCGACGGGGAGCGCGCCGCCGACATCCTCGAGGAGATGGATCCCGACGAGGCCGCCGACCTGTTGCAGGATCTGCCCGAGGAGACGCGCGAAGAGCTCATCGAGCTCATGGACGAGGAAGAGGGCGCCGACGTCGAGGAGCTCCTCGCCTACCCCGAGGACTCGGCCGGCGGCATCATGACGACCGACTTCCTCGCATTGCCGCGCGACATCACCACGGGCCAGGCCATCGATCGCCTGCGCGAGCTGCAGCCCGATCCCGCGCTCGTGTACTACCTCTACGTGGTGGACGGCGAAGGGAAGCTCGATGGGAACGTCTCGCTTCGCGACCTCGTCGTCGCCGCTCCCGAGACACCGCTCACCGCGGTCATGAACCCGAACGTGCTGCGCGTCCCGGCCGACACGCCGAAGGAGGAGGTCGCCGCGCTCATCGCGAAGTACGACCTGCTCGCCCTGCCGGTGGTCGATGCGCGCCGGAAGCTGCTGGGCACCGTCACCGTCGACGACGTCGTCGAGCTCATGATGCCGCGCGGGTGGAAGAAGAGGTCGCTCCGGTCCATCGCGCGATGACGGGGGCCAGCCGGCCCCGCCAGACGCTCCGCGCCGTCCGCCGCCGCGTTCCACGCAAAGCCGCATTCGCGGCGTTCCTCGCGGTCATGGGCCCCGGCCTCATCACCGGGTTCGCCGGCAACGACGCCGGCGGCGTCACCACGTACACCGCCGTCGGCGCGCGCTACGGCTACGCGATGCTCTGGCTCCTCCTTCTGTCCACCGCGGGGCTCGTCGTGATCCAAGAGATGTGCGCGCGGATGGGCGCCGTCACGGGGAAGGGCCTCTCGGATCTCATCCGCGAGAAGTACGGCGTGCGGTGGACGATCGTCGCGATGCTCGCGCTGCTCGTGGCGAACGGCACGAACGTCGCGGCCGAGTACGCCGGCATCGCCGCGAGCCTCGCGCTCATCGGCGTGCCCTCCACGCTCTCCGTGCCGATCGCCGGCGTCGCGATCTGGATCCTCGTCGTGTTCTTCAGCTACAAGGTCGTCGAGCGCGCGCTGTTCGTGGTGATCCTCGCGTTCGTGGCGTACCCGATCACCGCGGTGATCGCGAATCCCGACTGGGGCGCGGTGACGCGTGGCCTGGTCATCCCGAGCCTGCCGATCGAGCAGGCGGCGCTCATCGCCGCACTCGCGCTCGTCGGCACCACGATCACGCCGTACATGCAGTTCTACATCCAGGCCTCGATCGTGGACAAAGGGGTCGACGCCGAGCAGTACGGCTATGCGCGTCTGGACGTGCTGCTCGGGTCGGTGCTCACCGGCGTCAACGGTCTGTTCATGGTCGTCGTCGCGGGCCATGTGCTCTTTCCCGCGGGCATCGTCGTGAACTCTGCCGCCGAGGCCGCGAAGGCGCTCAGCCCGCTCGCCGGCGAACAGGCCGGGATCCTGTTCGGCGCGGGTCTGCTCGGCGCATCGCTGCTCGCGGCGACCGTTATGCCGCTGTCGACCTCCTACGCGATCTGCGAGGCGTTCGGCTGGGAATCAGGTATCAGCAAGAACTTCCGCGAGGCGCCCGTGTTCATGGGGCTGTTCACGCTGCTGCTCATCGCCGGCGGCGTCGTCGTGGTGCTGTTCCCGCAGCAGCTCCTCATCCAGCTCATCCTCGCGTCGCAGGCGGTGAACGGGCTGCTGCTCCCGATCGTCCTCGCGTTCATCCTGCGGCTCGCGAGCGACCGCTCGATCATGGGCGGCTCCGCGAACGGACGGACGACGAGCACGATCGGCTGGGGCGTCGCGGCGCTGGCCTCGTCCCTCTCGGTCGGCTACGTGATCGTGACGCTCCTCGGGATGGCGTAGGGCACCATCGACCCGGCGCTCGCGCTCAAAGTCGTCCTCACGCCGTTGCTCATCGCGACGGCGAGCCTCGCCGGCCGCCGGTGGGGTCACGCGATCAGCGGCTGGCTCGTCGGGATCCCGTTCACCTCAGGGCCGATCACGCTCTTCCTCTTTATCGAGCACGGCGCGAGCTTCGCCGCGAACGCCGCGCTCGGCTCGATGGTCGGCGTGCTCGCGACATCGGCCTTCGCCGTCGAGTTCTCATCTGTCGCGCGGCGCGGTGGCCGCATCGCGGTCTCGTTCGCCGCCGGGCTCATCGCCTTCGCCGTGATCGCGTGGGCCGCGCAGGACCTTGCGATCGCGCCGATCCCGCTCTACGCGATCTGCGCGGTGGTGCTCGTCGTCGCGATCCGGTTGGTGCCCGATCCCGGCCCGACTGCGTCCGTCCCGCTGCCGCGCTGGGATCTCCCGGCGCGGATGGTCCTCGCGACCGTCCTCGTCCTTGCGATCACGAGCGGCGCGAGCGCGCTCGGCCCACGCCTCTCCGGTCTGCTCGCGACGATCCCGCTCTACGCGAGCATCCTCGCCGGCTTCGGCTTCCAGCTGGTCGGTCCGGCCGCCGCGATCCGCGTGTGGCGCGGGCTGTTGTTCGGGCTGTTCGGGTTCGGCGCGTTCTACCTCGTGCTCGCGGCCTCGCTCGAGTCCATCGGGATTACGGCGTTCGCGGTCGCGCTCGCCGTCGCGATCGTCATGCAGGCCGTGACGCTCCGGGTTCTACGCCGGGCGCCTCAGTCGGGAGTAGGTGACCCAGACTGAGCCGTCGCGCACGAGGAGTCGGCGCATATCCCTATAGACGCACGAGGCCGCCGGTTTCGGTCCGCGCTAACGGAGCCGCACCGAGGCGGAGAGCGCGTTCAGGTCCTGGAAGGTCACGCGGTCCCCCGATGTCGACTTGGGGTCGCTCCCGAGACGCACGAGCGTGTAGTCCGCCAGGTAGGGGTTCGCATCCGGGACGCTCAGGATCACCGCGGTCCCGTCTGCGCGGAACGCGCGGACCGTGCTCGTTGATGGGGCTCCGCTGAACGCTGTGCAGCAGAGGCCCTGGGCTCCGGCCTTGTCCACGTCACCGAGCCAGAATTGCTCGGCAGACATGAACCCGATCTCGTGCGTGCCCGGCCGCCAAAGTGCGCCACGCTTCCCCACGGTCGCCTGCGACTTTGTCGCGCCGTAGTTGTCGATCGGCCACCAGTTGATGTCGCCGCTTGAGAGGGTCACGCCGAGCACGAAATTGGCATCCGTCGACGCGCGGACCTGGCCCATCAGCATGGCGCGGCTCGAGGCGTCGGCGCTGAGAGTTGTGAATGAGTTGTCAGGATTGAGCCGGACGGTCACGTACTTGCCCATGTACCCGCCGTCGCCCGTGAGGCCCGCGGCCGCGAGGTTCGTCGTGCGGTCCCATGCGAGCGGCCGGTAGACCCACCCGGTGTTGTTCTGTGTGTCGATCGTCCTGGCGTGCGGCCCATCTGGGTTGAGGTCGTAGATGTTGAGCGTTGCGCTGTTCGGGCCGCCGCCGATGAAGGTGCCACTCTCGATCGAATAGAGGAGTCCGCTCCCATCGCTGGACCACACGATGCCGCCGCCGCGTGCGCCGGCCGCTAGGGTCACGAGTGCCTGCTCCGTCGCGTTGCCTGCGGCCGGCACGATCCGCAGCTGCTCTGGACCACCGTTCGTTCCACCTGCGAAGTACGCGAGCTGCCTGCCGTCCGGCGAGACCGCCAGGGCTTGAGTGATGAACTGAGCCCCAGTCCCGTCATTGCCCGACTCCTTCCGAATCGTCGAGTGCGGCGGG
>DATCQC010000102.1:0-30928 GCA_036569685.1 Candidatus Limnocylindria bacterium
CGCGACCTCAGGACGTGTGGCTGCGCGTGTCACCCGGGATCGGCGCGGACACCCACCCGCACCTGCGCACCGGCGAGCTCGACAGCAAGTTCGGCGCACCGATCGCCGGCGGCGACGCGCTCGCGCAGTGCCGCGCGATCGCGGCGACGAAGAACCTGCGGCTCGTCGGGATCCACGCGCATCTCGGCACCCAGCTGCATGAGGCCGAGCGCTATGCCGAGCTTGGTGCGGCCCTCGCGGCCCTTGCGCGAGTGGTGCGCGCGGCGACCGGCGTCGCGCTGAAGGAGATCGGCGTCGGCGGCGGTCTGGCGATCGCGCTGCGCAGCCTGGACCCGGTGCTGGATCTGGTCGCGTACGCCCGCGCGGTGAGCGAGCCCATCCGGTCCGACGAGGCGCTTCGCAAGGTCGTGCTGTATCTCGAGCCCGGGCGCTCGCTCGTGGGACGCGCGGGTGTGGCCTTGTATCGCGTCGTCGGGACCAAGCGCGTCGCCGGCGTGCGCACGTTCGTCTCGGTCGATGGCGGCATGGGCGACAACATCCGGCCGGCCCTGTACGGCGCGGCGTACACGGCGATCCTCGCGGGTCGGGCGACCGCCGCGCCGACCGAGCACGTCGCGATCGCCGGGAAATACTGCGAGAGCGGCGATCTGCTCATCCGCGACGTCGCGCTGCCCACACCCGAGCCGGACGACGTGCTCGCGATCCCGGCAGCCGGCGCGTACAGCGTCGCGATGGCCTCGAACTACAACCACCACGTGCGTCCCGCGGTCGCGCTCATCGACGGCGGCCGAGCGACGGTGATCCGCCGGCGCGAGACCCACGCCGACATCTGGCGCCTCGAGCGCTAGGGTCCCGAGCCGCATTCAATCGGCGCGAGGTCGCAGCCAGAGCGACAGGCGCAGCAGAAGCAGATCGCGGATCGCCTTGAGGATGACCTTGGGCGGTGTCCCCTTCGGCTCGTGGTGCATGCGCGGGTGGTGCGGGATGCCCACCTCCCGCGTGACGATGCCCCTCGCGCGGAGGGTGATGAGCAGCTCGGGCGAGAAGAACGCGCCGTTCGACCGGACGCGCGAGAGGGGCACACGCGTGAACACGTCGGCCCGGAACAGCTTGAACGCGCAGTCCACGTCCCGCCAGCCGCCGGCGAACAGCATGCGGATCGCCCGGTTGTACACGCGCGACACGACGACGTGCCACCAGCCGTATTCCAGCGTGAGGCGATAGCCGAGGACCGCATCGACGCCCGGTGTGAGCGCCGCGGCCAGCTTCCCGAAGTCCGCGACGTCGAATTGCTGGTCTCCGTCCGTGAAGAAGATGAACGGCTGCGTCGCGCTTTCGAGGCCCGCGCGCACGGCCCCCCCATATCCGCGGCCCGGCCGGTGATGGATGACCCGCACGCGTCCATCCACGCGCGAGAGCGCGTCGGCGAGCTCGCCGGTCTTATCGGTGCTGCCGTCGTCGACGACGATGACCTCGACCGATGCCGCGTACTCGGGAAGGACCTCGAGCGCCCGCGCCACCATCGGCGCCACATTCAGCTCCTCGTTCCGCGCGGGAAAGAAGAACGACAGGCCCGGTAGCCGTTCGGTCACAGCGGGATAACGCTAGCGTTCTCGACGTGGAGCGCCCGCTGCCGACGCGCCCTGCGCCCTCGGAGATCTGGATCGCGGTGGCCCTTGGCTGTCTCGCCGTCCTTGGCTACGTCATCGCAGGCTGGGGTGAGCCGACGGTGTACGACTACTACGGTCGCCTCGCCGACGCCTTCGTCCACGGTCGCTACTGGCTGCTGGACGATCCGGCCTGGCTGAACGAGCTGCTCTCGTGCGGCGACGGCAAGTGGTGCGTGGCGTACCCGCCGCTTCCCGCGATCCTGTCGATCCCGCTTCTCCCGTTCGGGACCGCGACGGCACAGGACCTCGTCTCGCAGATCTGCGGCGGAGCGTCGGCCGGCGTGCTGTACGTGGCCCTGCGCGCGTACGGCGCGCCGCGCTGGGTTGCGGTCACAGGCACGCTCCTCTCGGCGTTCGGGACCACCCTTCTCTTCAGCAGCGCGGACGGACGCGCGTGGTTCGCCGCGCATGCCGTCGCGATGCTGTTCACCACGATCGCGTTCTTCTTCGCCGCGCGGGGCGGGCCGGCCTGGTGGGTCGGCGTGGCCATCGGGCTCGCGGCGCTCGCCCGCCTGCCGGTGGCCGCCGCGACGCCCGCGCTGGCCCTGCTCGCCGCACGCCGCGGCAACACCTCGTTCCGCGCGGCGTTCGCGCGCATCGTCGCGGGCGGCCTGCCGTTGCTCCTCGTGTACGTCGCGTACAACGTCGCCCGCTGGGGCACCGTCACCGATGCCGGGTACGCGCGCCTCACCGAGGGCGACTTCTTCTTCGACCACGGACTCTTCTCGCTCGCCTACCTGCCGCGCCACCTCTACGCGATCTTCATGGAGCCGCCGGACCTCGTCCCGAACGTCTGGTACTTCCTGCGGCCTCACTTCGTGGGGATGAGCCTGTTCCTCACAACGCCGGCGCTTTTGTTCGTGTTCGCGGGACTGCAGGACGTCCGGCGATCGGTCGTCGTGGCCGCGACCGCGATCGCGGCGGCCCTGGCCCTCCTGCCAGATGTCACGCACGGCACCGTCGGCTTCGCGCAGTTCGGCTACCGGTTCAGCATCGATGCCCAGCCGTTCCTCATCGCGCTCGCGGTGGGCGGCGACGCCCTGCGTGATGGCGTTTGGCGCAGGCGTCCGTCCATCCTGTTCCTGCTCGCGTGCGTGATCGCGGTCGTGATCAATGTCTACGCGGCGATCGCGATCATCCACTACGGATGGTGGCAGTGACCGATCTTCGGCGGCGGCGCGCGAATATCGCGATCGCCGTCATCATCGTCATCGGCGTCGTGCTGCGACTGCTCGTCACGCGCGCGCAGGGTTTCCCGTCCGACGTCGGGACGTTCATGGCCTGGGCGGAGAAGCTCGCTGCGGTCGGTCCCGGCCGCTTCTACGAGCCCGGCTACTTCAGTGATTATCCGCCGGCGTTCCTCTACGTCCTCTGGGCGATCGGGTCGTTGTTCGACGGCGACGCCCTCCGCTTCGCGGTGAAGGCGATCAGCATCCCGGCCGACGTCGGCATCGTCCTGCTCATCGTCCCGCTCGTGCGCCGCCACGCGGGCAGCGGCGCCGCGATCCTCGCCGCGGGCATCTGGATGCTGCAGCCCGCGCCGATCTTCGGCGGCCCGTACTGGGGTCAGGTCGACGCGGTCGGCACCCTACCGTTCCTCGCCGCGCTCCTCGCCGCCGGCAGCCGGCGCTGGGCGATCGCCGGCCTCCTCGCGGGGCTGGCGACCATGACCAAGCCGCAGTTCGGCCTCGTGCTCGGCGTCGTGCTCGTCGCCGCGGCGGTCGAGCTCGCCCGCGCCCACGACTGGCGGCCGCTCCTGCGATCGGGCGGCGCAGCGCTCGCGACGATGCTGCTCCTCGCGTTGCCGTTCGGGATGACCCCGGGTGCGTTCATCGGCCTCGTGCGCAGCGCGTCGGAGACGTACCCGTACTCATCGCTGTACGCGTTCAACGGCTGGTCCATCTTCCTCGACTTCTGGACGGACGACGCGATGTGGGTGGTGCCCGGCGCCATCCTGCTCGCCGTCGGCATCCTCGCGTCGGTGGTGCCCCTGTGGTGGCGCCGCGACACGGCGGCGCTGCTCGCGGTCGGAGCAGCGACGGTCATGGCGTTCTACTTCCTCCCGACCCGCGCGCACGAGCGCTACCTCTTCCCGGACCTTGCGCTCCTGCTCCCGTTCGCTGCCACGCGCCGCCGGATCATCGTGCCGTACCTCATGCTCGCGGGCACCTTCTTCGTGACCCTTTACTTCGCGTTCACGCGCTACCCGCAGAACGATCTGACGGCGCCGGCCTGGCTCGACGCGACCGTCTTCGGCCGGACCGGCCAGATCGCGATCGCGCTCCTGTTGATCGGGACGGCCGCGCTCATCTGCTGGCGGCTCGCGCGCGGCGAGGCGCGCCTCGAACCGACGCTCGCCCTCGACGCGGGCGTCGTCGTGACGCTCGAGCCGGCGCCGTCGCGGTGGGCGCTGCCGGCCGGGCTCGGCATCGGCGGTCCGGCGCTGCGCCGCGACCTCCTCATCGCCCTCATCGTCGCGCTCGCGGTCCTCGGCACGCGCGGTTTCCGCCTCGATTGGCCGCGCGACATGTACTTCGACGAGGTGTGATCACGCGCGGACGGCGTTCGAGCTGCTCGCGCAGCGCGAGCCGTACGAGTGGACCCACCCGCACCTCGCGAAAGAGGTCATGGCCCTTGGCATCCTCGCGTTCGGTGACGACCGGGTGGTCGGGACCGAGGCCGCGCCCACGAATGTGACCGCGTTCAACGTCACGAACGACGGCACCCGGATCTTCGGTCTGGCGGACGGCACGATCGAGGTGCGAGCGCGCGATGCCGAGGTGCTGCGCGTCATCGGCCACGTGAGCTCCGCCCCGCGCTGGGTCGGCATCGACCAGGACCACGTCTACGTCGTCGCCGACCGAGATCTCGCGGACCTATCGCTCACCCGGCAGCACCCTGACGTGTCTCGACCGCTCACGAGCGCCGTCACGGCCGCCGCGTTCATCGGTGGCCGCCTCGTGGTCGGTGGCGCGAATGCGACGTCGGTCTACACGTCGATCGATGCCTCGCCGACGACCGTCGATGTGGGCGCGATCGGGTTCGCCGCGAAGAACGACGGGAGCGAGGCCTACCTGCTCGACCCGGCCGGCGCGGTGCACGTCATCGAGACCGCGGGCTGGACCGAGACGAAGACCTACCCGAGCGTCGCGCCGGAGCGGGCCATCGCGTTCTCGCAGGGACCGAACACGATCGTGCTCGCGCGGGCGGACGAGCCGACCTTGGACTCGATCAGCACGGACGACGGCCACCGCGACACGGTGCCGCTCGCGAACGCGCGGACGGGAACGTTCTCGAGCGGCGTCACGGCCATGACCGTCGTCACGCGGACGGATTTCCTCTATGCGATCGCGGACGGCCGTGTCGTCGTCGTCGACGTGCACGGCCTCTCGCCGTTCGCGGCCATCCCGACCAGGGCGACCAGCCTGGGGGTCGACGGCACCGGCGACACGCTGGTCGCGCTCGGCCCGTCCGGCAGCGCCGATCGGATCGAGACCGGCCGGCTCGCGCTCGCCTGGCGCCTCCCCGGCGTCATCGCCGCCGCGCTGCTTGCGTTCATCCTGGTGCTGCTCGCGCGACGGCTGTTCGCCTCACGGCTCGTTCCGATCATCGTCGGGATCGCGGTCATCCTCGATGGCTCGATGTACGCGCAGGCCCGGATCGGCATGAACGACATCTACGTGGCCCTCTTCATCGTCGCCGGCTGGTACTTCATCGTCGCGGCGCACCGCCCGCGGTGGTCCGCGCGCGCCGACATCCTCATCGCGGGGGTGCTCCTCGGTCTGGGCGCCGCGTCGAAGTGGGCGGCGTTCTACACGCTGGCCGGCGTCCTCGTCGCCGCGCTCGCCGTCACCGCTTATGCCTACGCGAATGGACGTCCCGGCCGGGGCGGTCCGCTCGACTTGTTGGCCGGCAGGGGGAAGAACGCGGCGCTCCTGTTCCTTTCATTCGCGGTCATCCCGGTCGGGATCTACCTCGCCAGCTACGTGCGGTGGTTCGGCGGCCCGACCGCGCCGTACGGCTGGGACCTCATCGAGCTCACGAAGCAGATGTACTGGTACCACTCGGGCTTGACCTCGCCGCACCCGGCGGCCTCGCCGTGGTGGAGCTGGCCGATCGTCCTGAAGCCCGTCTACTGGTACTTCGGCCAGTCCGACGAGGGGAACAACGCGTACATCTACGACGCCGGGAACCTCGCGCTGTTCTGGGCCGCGCTCGTCGCGACGGTGTGGTGCGCGATCGCCGCGATCCGCGCGCGCTCCGTCGTGCTCGGCTTCGTCGTGTTCGCGTTCCTCGTGCAGTACGTGGCCTGGATCCCGATCTCGCGGGTGCTGTTCTTCTACCACTTCTTCACGGCGCTGCCTTTCTATCTCCTCCTTCTCAGCGTGTGGCTCGCGTATCTCTGGGAGACCGGCCGGAAGAGCTGGGTGGTCGGGTACCTTGCCGTCGCCGCGGCGGTGTTCGTGTACTTCTATCCGTTCGTCTCGGGGCAGCCGGTCCCGGGCTCGCAGGCCGCGATGTTCTTCGTGCTCCCCACGTGGCAGTACGACTGCCAGTTCTACCCATCGTTCGTGTGCCCGCTGAACGCGCCGGCCGACGTGCCGATCGCCGCGGTCGCGCTCCGGGTCGCCGCGGCCGGCGCCCTGGCGGCCCTCGCGGCCGGTGCGTTCTTCATCGCGCGGTCGCCCGAGCGGGCGCTCGCGACCGCGCGCGACCTTCTAGGGCGAGGCGCTCGGGGTGGGAGCGACGCTGGGTGATGGCGATGGGCTCGGACTCTCGGACGGGGAGGCCGACGCGGACGCGCTCGGCGAAGGCGACAGAGTCGGCGCCAGCACGGGGGTCGACAGGAGGGCGCCGAGCGCGCCGGCGATCGCGACGAGGATGAGCAGCGCGAGAATGAGGGTGCCCGCGAGGGCGCGCCCCATCGCAGGCCGCCGTACGGCGAACACGATCACGGTGATGTTGTCCAGGCCGCCGCGGGCCCGCGCGAGCGCCACGAGGGCGTCCGCGGCGCGATCGGGGCGGTCGGCCATCGCGCTCGCGATCTCGGGATCGGCCACGTGGCGGGTGAGGCCGTCTGAGCACAGGACGAGCCGGTCCGCGGGCTGGAGCGTCTCGACGAAGATGTCGGGCTGCACGCCACGGGGATCGCCGAGGAACCGGGTGATGCTGCTCGCCTGATCGCCGCTGTGGTCGGTCGTGAGCTGGCGGATGGTCCGTCCGCGGACGAGGTACGCGCGCGAGTCCCCGAGGTTCGCGACCGCCGCCTCGCGCCCGCGGATCGCGGCGGCGACGAGCGTGGTCGCGGCGCGCGAGAAGCGCTCGTCCTTCGCGGCCGCGAGGACGGCCGCGTTCGCGTGCTGCACCGCGTCGCCGAGCGCCGTGCGGGCGCTGTCGCGGAACGACGGCGGCGAGAACGACGCCGCGAGGCCCTCGATCGCCGCGGCGCTCGCGATCTCGCCGCCGGCCTCGCCGCCGACGCCGTCGGCGACCGCGATGAGCGTGACGCCCGCGTAGTCCCGCGCCAGCCATCGATCCTCGTTCTGCTCGCGGACGATGCCCGGATCGGTCCGCGCCGCGAGGTTAGTCACTGTTTCTTGGCGCAGTTTCCCGACACGATGACCAAGCTCGCAGTCGAGCCAGATTGGACCACTGTTCCAGCAGCCGGCTGCTGGCTCACGACCGAGCAGGCCTTGCCCTTCGCCTGGGGATCAATCGTCCACGGGATCGGACCGCGGAAGCCCGCTGCGATGAGGGCCGTCGCGGCCTCATTTACGTCCTTCCCGACGACATCGGGTGTCGCCTGCACTGTCCCGGCCGTCGGCGCGGGCGTGCCGTTCGTGCCGCCGACGGTCACTGCGGGGAAGCGCGCGAAGAACAGGACGACCGCGACGAGGATCGCGAGCACGACGCCGAGCGCGAGGAGCGTGTCGAGCCGCGGCCACCGTCGCGACGACGAAGCGATGTTCGGCCGCAGGACCCGGGTGACCGGATCGTTCACCGCGTCCGACAGTGCCCGGGCGAACGCGCCGGCGGTGGCGTAGCGGCGATCCGGATCGCGCGCCAGGCCCTTCGCGATCACCGCGTCGGCGGTCTCCGAGAGACCGGCGTCGGCCGAGCGGATGTGCGGCGCGCCGCGCTCCAGCCGGTCGCGCAGGAGATCCTCATTCTCGGCACCGGCGAACGCGGGCTCGCCGGTGAGCAGCTCGTACGCGACGAGCGCGAGGCCATACACGTCCGTCCGCGGCGTGACGGGCTTGCCCTCGACACGCTCGGGCGCGATGTACCGGGCCGTCCCGACGAGCTCGCGCTCGTCGCTGTCTCGCGCCGCCCGCGCGATCCCGAAGTCCGTGAGCTTCGCGTTGCCCGAGCCATCGACGATCACGTTCGCCGGTTTCACATCGAGATGCACGAGGCCGGCCTCGTGGGTCGCGTCGAGCGCGCCGGCGAGCTGGCGGATGAGCGTCGCGACCTCAGGCGCCGGGAGCGCACCGCGCTCGGTCACGATGTCGCGCAGGGACCGGCCGCGCACCTCCTCCATCACGATGAACGCATCGCTCCCGTCCTGGCCCTCGTCGAACACGGTGACGATGTGCGGGTGGCTCACCGCGGCGGCGCGGCGGGCTTCCATGGTGAAGCGCTCGCGGAATGCCGGCTCGGCCTCCGCGCCCAGCACCTTCACGGCGACGTCGCGGTCGAGTCGCAGGTCGCGGGCGCGCCAGACCTCGGCGGTCCCGCCCCGGTCGATCCGTTCGGTCAGGCGATAGCGACCCGCGAGGAGGCGCCCTGTTGGATCGGGCATGTTGCCTCTCATCGCAAGTTTCGTGCGGCCGGGCCCGGCTTAGCCGGCCCCGGCCGAGTCCCATTCACTTTCGTGCGGCCGGGCCCGGCTTAGCCGGCCCCGGCCGAGCCTCATTCAAATGGACGGCAACTCCGGTGCCGCAGCGCCTATGTCAGGGTGACCAGGGCCGCGAGGGCGTCCTCGTAGATCGAGTCGCTCCGCGCGATCGTGAGCTCCTCGCCGAGCAGCTCGCTGACGCCCGGGCGCCCGAGCGGCACGATGCGCTCGGACATGCCGCGGCCGCCGACCGTGACGAGCGCGGTCGCATGCGTGGTCGCCTCGGACCGCTTCACGACGAACTCGGCGTGGCGGCCCCCATCCTCGGATTGGATGCGCAGGCCGGAGAGGTCTCCCTCACTGAGCCCCCGGATGAACCGTGGTCGCACGCGCACGGGGATCTCCTGGCCGTCGGGCCGTCGCATCGCGAACAGCAGGCCGCCGGCCTCGGATGGGGCGAGCGATTCGATCGCGGTCCAACCGAGGCGCGACGCGAGCCACGCGATGAACAGGAGCGCCTGCGACGGGTGGATCTCGCGGCCATCCGCATCGACCGCGAACCCGACGCGGATGCCGGTGATGGTGTCCAGGAACGGCCGCCACGCAGGAACGTCGAAGAACTGCATGACCAGCTCGCGCCACGGGGTGATGCGCGTCCAGTTGAAATCGGTGACGCCGTACCGTCTGTCGCCGGCCCGAGCGACGGCATGCAGCCGTGGCAATGTGCGATCCGGCCGCGCGAAATCACCGGAGTCGACGATGAGGCGGTTCGCGAGTCGGAGCAGGTCGTCGAAGAACGGCAGGTCGAGGGGCGGCGTCTCGGTCCACCAGAGGAACACGGGCAGGTCGGGCAGCAGCAGCGGGATCACGGCGCTCACGAGGCGGCGATCCGCGGCGCCGCGCGCGCGGATGAGGATCTGCTCGTAGCTCACCTGCTGCGCTCCATCCGGATGTGACAGGTGGCAATGCATCTCGAGCTCGGGCGTGCCACCGCCCGGTTCGCGGTCGGCGACGATGACGATCGCGCGCGACGGATGGCGCGTCGCGAGCTGATCGATGGTCGCGGCCGCGCGGCGCGCATGGATCTCGCGGGTGGCGAACACGACGAGATTGAGGACCGACGCGCGCGCGACCGGCACGCCGTGCTCCTTCGCGTGCGCGCCGCTCGATCTGCGGAGTCGCGCGAGCTCTCGCTCGAGGGCCGACACGCTGTCGGTGCGCGCGCCCCACACGGTCTCATCGATCGTCGACATGACGCTCATCGCGCTACGGCTTCCGCCACGTCCGCCCATCCTGGGCGATGAGCAGATCCGCCTCGGCCGGCCCCCACGTCCCGGCTGGGTAGACCGGCACCGCGCTCCGGCCGGCGGCCCAGGCCTGCGCGATCGGGTCGACGAAGCGCCACTGTTGCTCGACCTCGTCCTGGCGCGTGAACAGCGTCGCGTCGCCACGGAGCGCGTCGAGGATGAGCGTCTCGTACGCGTCGGGCGCGTCGACCATGAACGACGCTCCGTAGACGAAGTCCATGTTCACCGAACGGATACGGATGCCCTGCACCGGGACCTTCGCCCCGAACTTCAGCGAGATGCCCTCGTCGGGCTGGATGCGCAGGACGAGGGCGTTCGGCTCCATTCCCTCGGCCGCCTCGCGCGAGAACACCGCGTGTGGCGCCGCGCGGAAATGGATCGCGATCTCCGTCGCGCGCTTGGGCAGCCGCTTGCCGGTGCGCAGGTAGAACGGCGTTCCCTCCCACCGCCAGTTGTCGATGAACGCACGGATCGCGAGGAAGGTCTCGGTCTTCGAGTCCGGCGCGACACCGTCCTCCTCGCAGTAGCCGCGGACCGGGGCGCCCTCGATGAAGCCGGGACCGTACTGGCCGCGGATGACGTTGCTGTCGGCCTCCTCCGTCCTGATCGGGCGGACCGCCCGCAGCACCTTGAGCTTCTCGTCGCGAACGGACTTCGCGTCGAACGAGACCGGCGGCTCCATGCCGACGAGCGCCACGAGCTGGAGCAGGTGGTTCTGGACGATGTCCCGGAGCGCGCCCGCCTGCTCGTAGTACGCGCCGCGCTCCTCGATCCCGAGCGACTCGGCAACGGTGATCTGCACGTGATCGACGTACTGGCGGTTCCAGATCGGCTCGAAGATCCCGTTCGCGAACCGCAGCACGAGGATGTTCTGGACCGTCTCCTTCCCGAGGTAGTGGTCGATGCGGAAGATCTCGTCCTCGGTGAAGACGCCCTGGAGCTTCGCCGACAGCTCGGTCGCGCTCCCAAGATCGTGGCCGAACGGCTTCTCGACGACGACGCGCGCGTTCACGTTCTCCGTGAGGCGATGCTCTTTGATGAGGTCCGTGATCGGACCGTATGCCGAAGGGGGCGTCGCGAAGTAGAACAGCCGGTTCCCGTTCGTCCCGGCGCGGACGTCGAGGTCGGCGAGGGTGTGCCGAAGGGTCTCGTAACCCTCGCCGTCGCGCGTCGAGACGTAGTGGACGCTCTCGGCGAAGCTCCGCCAGACGTCCTCGTTGATCGGCTTCGTGCGCGAGAACTTCACGAGATCGGCGTGAAGGCTCTCGCGGAACTGCTCCGATGTGAGGTCGGCCCGGGCGGCTCCGACGACCGCGAAGGCCGCCGGGAGCAGCCGCTGCAGGGCCAGGTTGTAGAGCGCGGGCACGATCTTCCGCGCCGCGAGGTCGCCCGTCGCGCCGAAGATCACGAGCGCGCAGGGCTGCGGCGTCCGCGCGAGCCGCGGGCCCGCGCGCAGCGGGTTCGCGAGCGGCGGCGCGACCGTCACGGCCGGCTCACTCCGTCTTCACCTCGTGGCCGCCGAACTGGTTGCGGAGGGCCGCGGCGACCTTCATCGCGTAGCTGTCTTCCTGCCGCGAGACGAAGCGCGCGAACAAGGCGTGCGCGAGGCCGGTCATCGGCACGTCGTGCGCGATCGCCTCCTGGATCGTCCAGCGGCCCTCGCCGGAGTCGGCGACGTAGCCCTTGATGTGCTCGAGGTCGCTGCCGTCGGCCTCGAACGCGCGCTCGGCGAGCTCGAGCAGCCACGAGCGCACGACGCTGCCCTGGTTCCACACCTGCGCCACCTTCTGGAGGTCGAGGCCGAACTCGCTCGCGTGCAGGAGCTCGAAGCCCTCGCCGTACGCCTGCATCATCCCGTACTCGATGCCGTTGTGGACCATCTTCGTGAAGTGGCCCGCGCCGCTCTTCCCGAAATGGGCCCAGCCGTTCGGCGGGGCGAGAGTGTCCAGGATCGGCGTGACGATCGCGACCGCGTCGGCCGGTCCGCCGACCATCATGCAGTAGCCGATCTTCAATCCCCAGATCCCGCCCGACACGCCGATGTCGAGGAACCGGAAGCCCTGCGTGCCGAATTTCTCGGCGCGGCGCTGCGAGTCGTGGAAGTTCGAGTTGCCGCCGTCGACGAAGATGTCGCCCTTCGCCGCGTGCTTCGCGAACTCGTCGAGCGTCTCGTCGGTGACGTCTCCCGCGGGCACCATCGACCAGAGGACCCGCGGCGGCGCGAGCTTCGAGACGAGCTCCTCGATCGTGTATGCGGCGACCGCGCCGTTCCCCACCGCTTCATCGACCGGGCCGCGGCTGCGATTCGATGCGACGACGCGGTGGCCACCCTTGGCCAACCGCGTCGCCATGTTGCCGCCCATGCGACCGAGGCCGTAGATGCCGATCTCCATGTCGAGGTCTCCAATCCGCGATCGTCGCCGACAGGCGTAGGGTAATTCCATGGCCACGGCCAGCCAGACGCCCACGAAGGTCGACCTCCATCGCGAGATCGCACGGCAGCTCCGCGCGGATTCGATCCGCTGCTCGACCGCGGCGGGCTCGGGCCATCCGACCTCGTCGCTCTCCGCCGCAGATCTCATCGCGGTGCTGCTCGTGACCCACCTGCGGTACGACTGGTCGACGCCGAAGGCTCCGGCGAACGACCACCTGATCTTCAGCAAGGGCCACGCGTCACCGCTGTACTACGCGATGCTCCGGGCGGCCGGCGCGATCGACGACGCCGAGCTTGCGACCTTCCGCAAGATGGGCAGTCGCCTCGAAGGGCACCCCACGCCGATCCTCCCGTGGACCGACGTCGCGACCGGTTCGCTCGGCCAGGGTCTGCCGATCGCGGTCGGCGAGGCGCTCGCCGCGAAGCGCCCGCTGAACGCGCCGTTCCACGTGTGGACGCTGACCGGCGACAGCGAGCTCGCCGAAGGCTCGATCTGGGAGGGCCTCGACCACGCCGGGCACGAGGGGCTTTCGAACTTCACGGCGATCTTCGATATCAACCGGCTCGGACAGCGCGGCCCGACGGAGCTCGAGTGGAACGTCGACGCGTATGCGGCGCGCGTGAAGGCGTTCGGCTGCGATCCGATCGTGATCGATGGCCACGATGTCTCGGCCATCGACGACGCGCTTGGGCGCGCGCGGCAGGCGGAGCGGCCGACGGTCATCGTCGCGAAGACCGTGAAGGGCAAGGGCGTGTCCTTCCTCGAGAACAAGGAGGGCTGGCACGGGAAGGCCCTCGACCCCGAGCAGGCGAAGCAGGCCCTCGCGGAGCTCGGCGCGGTCGCTTCGCGCACGTTCGCGACGATCAAGCCCGACGCGTGGACGCCGCGACCGACGCCGCCGGCGAAGAAGCCCGAGCTTGCGACGTACACCGAGCCGCTCGCGACGCGGAAGGCCTACGGGGAGGCGCTCGCCGCGCTCGGCGCCGCGCGCTCGGATGTCGTCGTCCTCGACGCGGAGGTGAGCAACTCGACGCACGCGGAGGACTTCAAGAAGACCGCGCCGGATCGCTTCTTCGAGATGTACATCGCCGAGCAGCAGATGATCGCCGCCGCGGTCGGCATGCAGGTGCTCGGGCTCGTCCCGTTCGCCTCGACGTTCGCCGCATT
This sequence comes from Candidatus Limnocylindria bacterium, assembly GCA_036569685.1. Taxonomy (GTDB): domain Bacteria; phylum Chloroflexota; class Limnocylindria; order P2-11E; family P2-11E; genus UBA4735. Next base: position 13,418 of record DATCQC010000102.1, read on the forward strand.
CATGACCCGCGCGTACGACTTCATCCGGATGGCGGCGATCTCGCAGGCGAACATCCGGCTCTCCGGATCGCACGCCGGCGTCTCGATCGGCGAGGACGGTCCCTCGCAGATGGCGCTCGAAGACCTCGCGATGATGCGCGCGGTCTTCGGCAGCACCGTCCTGTACCCCTGTGATGCGAATCAGACCGCGCGCCTCGTTGCGCTCATGGCGGACCAGAAGGGCATCAGCTACATCCGCACGACCCGAGAGAAGACGCCGATCCTCTATTCGGACCGGCTCGATGACTTCCGCATCGGCGGCTCGCGCATCGTGCGCGGCGGCGGAGCGGACGATGCGGTCGCGGTGATCGCCGCCGGCATCACGGTGCACGAGGCCGTGAAAGCCGCGGACCAGCTCAAGGATGCAGTGAAGGTCCGGGTCATCGACGCGTATTCGGTGAAACCGATCGACGCCGACGCGCTGGTCGACGCGGTCCAGACCACCGGGGGTCTGCTCATCGTCGTCGAGGATCACTGGCCGGAGGGCGGGATCGGCGACGCCGTGCTCGCCGCGCTCGCGGCCGCCGATGTGAGCGGCGAGCTCGTCCGATTCGTCCATCTGGCGCCGCGCGAGATGCCCGGTTCGGGGAAGCCGGCCGAGCTGCTCGCGGCGGCCGGGATCGACGCGGCCGCGATCGTCGCCGCGGTCAAGGATCTCACCGGGTAGCGGTCCCCGCGGGGTCGTCTGGCATCATGTAGCGGTCGCGTAGGGGAGGGCCCGTGGACATTTCCATCGTCCTCATCGTCATCGTCGTCATCCTCGTCCTGTTCCTCGTCACCACCTACAACCGCCTCGTCACGCTGCGGCAGCGGGTGAAAGAGGCCTGGTCGGACATCGACATCCAGCTGAAGCGTCGTCACGACCTCATCCCGAACCTCATCGAGACCGTGAAGGGGTACGCGGCGCACGAGCGCGGCACGTTCGAGGCGGTCACGAACGCGCGCGCGCAGGCCGTCGCAGCCGGTGCGTCAGGGTCGCCGCAGCAGATGGCCCAGGCCGAGAATGTCCTGACCGGAGCGCTGCGGTCGCTGTTCGCGGTGGCCGAGAACTATCCGCAGCTGCAGGCTGTGCAGGAGTTCAAGGATCTGTCGGAGAACCTCACCGCCACCGAGGACAAGATCGCGTTCGCCCGCCGCTTCTACAACGGGAACGTCCGTGACTACAACACCGCGCTCCAGACCTTTCCGACGAACATCCTGGCCGGGACGTTCGGCTTCAAGCCGGAGCAGTACTTCGAGCTCGCGGACCAGACGGACCGCGAGGTCCCGCAGGTGAAGTTCACCTAGCGAGATGGCCCAGCCAGGCGGCCAGAGCTTCGTGCCGCGCGTCTCGATGTACGAGGCGCAGGCCCAGAACCGCTGGCGCACGGTGCTGCTCATCTTCTTCTTCACGCTGATCGTCGTCGCGATCGCGTTCGTGTTCGGTGACATCTTCGGTGGGAGCTCGAGCGCGGGCGTCGTGTTCATCCCGGTCGCCATCGCGTTCTCCGCAGGCTCGTCACTGCTCTCGTACTTCGCCGGGGACAAGCTCGTGCTCGCGCAGAGTCACGCGCAGGAAGTGCCGGAGGGCGAGGAGAAGGTCTTGCGCGACGTCGTCGAGACGCTCGCCCTCGGTCTCGGCATCCCGACACCGAAGCTCTACGTCATCGAGGACCCCGCACCGAACGCGTTCGCGACCGGCCGCGACCCGCAGCACGCGTCGGTCGCGGTGACGCGGGGTCTGCTCGAGACGATGGATCGCTCGGAGCTCGAGGGCGTGATCGCCCACGAGCTCTCCCACGTAGGCAACCGCGACATCCGCGTGATGCTCCTCGTCACCGTGCTCGTGGGGACGGTCGCGCTTCTCTCCGACTGGCTCCTGCGATCGATGTGGTGGGGCGGGCGGTCGCGCGACCGCAACAGCAGCGGCGGGGGCGGGATCCTCCTCCTCGTCGGCGTCGTGCTCGCGATCCTCACGCCGATCATCGCGACGCTCATCCAGCTGGCGGTCTCGCGCCAGCGCGAATACCTGGCCGACGCGTCGGGCGCGTTCCTCACGCGGTACCCGGAGGGCCTCGCGAGCGCGCTTCGGAAGATCGCCGCCGACCAGCACGTGCTGAGCGTCGCGAACAAGGCGACCGCGTCGCTGTACATCGCGAATCCGCTGAAGGACCACCCGTTCGGGTTCGACGGTCTCTTCGACACGCATCCGCCGATCGAGGAGCGCATCAAGCGGCTCGAAGCGATGGCGTGACCGGAGAACAACCTCCGGAGCAGCCCCGGCCGTCCTCTGACCAGTCGCTCTTCATCGCCGCCGGAGTCTCCATCGCGCTCGTGGCGGTGGCGATCCTCGGGGGCGTCGGCATCTCGCGGCTCGCGCGGGCCCCCACGCCGTCACCGTCCCCGACCCCGACGCCGTTCGTGCGCATCTCCCCGACCGAGCCACCGGACACCGGTCCCCTGGTGTTCACGCAGCCGCTGTCCGCGGGATGCGCGGCGGGCGACTCGGTGTACGTCGTGTCCGACGGTGGCGGCATCGGCCGGTTCGTGTTCGATCGCTGGCAGCTCATCGATCCCACCGCGCGTTCGCTCTCGGCGACGGCGTGCCGGGGTGACCAGTTGACCGCCGTCGGTGGCGGCGGCCGGGTCGTCACGATCGACGATCGTCTCCAGACGATCCGCTCCGACACGGTCCAGTTCGCGGACTTCCTCGGCCTCGCGCCGCTCGCGGATGGGAACCTCGTGGTCGGCAGGATGGGGACGGTGGAGCGGCAGGACGCGAACGGCTGGGGCCTGTACGCCGGCGGGATCGACGAGGACCTCTACGCGATCGCGGCGTTCAGCCCGACCTCGGCCTGGGCCGTCGGCGACGCCGGCGTCACGTACCGGCTGGAGTCCGCGGGCTGGCGCCCGGTGGCGACCGGGGTGACCGCGACGCTGCGGGCGATCGCCGCGCGCGCCGTCGACGACGCCGTGGTCGTGGGCGACGACGGGACCATCCTCGTGTGGGACGGTACGTGGAAGAGCGTGGTCCCTCCGGTCCATGTCGGCTTCCACGCGGCGCTCCGGACCGACGACGGCACGTACGTCGCCGGCGATGGCGGCACGCTGCTCCGGTTGAGCGGGACCCCGGCGGCGCCGGCCTTCTCCCGCGTGGATCTCGGCGCGACCTGCACCCTGCGGGCGCTGTTCGGCCGCGGCACCGACCTCTGGGTCGTCGGCTCGGACGGTGGCCATGCGGGCGTGTGGCGGATCTCGCCCGGAGGCTCCGTCTTTCACTGGGGGCAATGCGCGTAGCGCCTGGCGGGAACGGGCGCATAATCTCGCCGTTCCGCGGCACGCGGGCGGGAGGATGAACATGCGGAAGCTCTCTGCGATCGCGCTCGTGGTGGCCTTCGTAACCGCGGCCTGTGCTGGCACCGCATCGACAGGCGGAGGCCCGACTGGGTCGAGCGCGGCTACGGCGGCGGCCGTCGCGCCGGGCCCGATCACGATCGGTGCTGTGCTGCCGCTGACCGGGTCGTTCAGCGCGTCCGGCACGTACTTCAAACAGGGCTATGAGCTTGCGACGAAGGAGATCAACGACGCCGGTGGCTTGGACGTCGGCGGTTCGAAGCACCAGATCACGCTGAACATCTTGGACGACGGCAGCAACGGGACGAAGTCACGCAGCCTCGTCGAGCAGCTCGTGACGCAAGACAAGGTGACGGCGCTCCTCGGCGGTTACGACACCGGGCTCGTTGAAGCGCAGCAAGCGGTACCCGACCAGTACAAGATCCCGATGGTCGAGGGAGGTGGCGCCGCGTCGGCCATCTTCACACGCGGCAACAAGTACCTCTTCGGCACGCTCGCCACGATCGACGTCCTCGGCAAGAACACCATGGACTTCCTCAAGTATTGGATCGATCAGGGCAAGCTCCCGAAGCCGCTGACGATCGCCCTCGTCTGGGAGAACACCGATCACGGCAAGGACTACCAGGCTGCGGTCAACCAGGCGGCGAAGGACAGCCCCGACTACTTCAAAGTGGTCCTCGACCAGGGCTTCGAGCTGAACGCCAGCGACTTCACGTCGCTCCTCACGCAGGTGAAGGCAGCGAACGCTGCCGCGTTCCTGTCGGACGCCCACCTTCCTGACTACATCACGATGCATCGCCAGTACACGCAGCTCGGTCTCACGCACAAGTTCGTTTCCTATGGCGCCCGCGGTCCGGACCAGAAGGGTCGCGACGCTCTCGCGGCCGCCGCCGACTATCTCGTCGCCGGTCTGTGGTGGACGCCGGCTCAGCCCGACGCGGGCAGCCAGGCCTTCAGCGCGAAGTGGAAGGCCGCCTACAACGTGACGCCGGACTGGTTCCAGGCCCTCTCCTACGAGACGGCTCGCGTGCTGTATGCGGGCATGACGAAGGCGGGCTCCCTCGACGGGACGAAGATCCGAGACGCGCTCGCCTCCCTCGATTTCAGCGGCTCGATCGTGCCTGGTGGCCACATCTCGTTCGATCCCACCGGCAAGCCGAAGACCCAACTCGTCATGACCCAGAACCTCCCCGGAGGCAAGGTGTCGCTCGTCTGGCCCAAGGGCGTCCAGGGCTACACGGACGCGATCATGCCGTTCCCATCCAAGTAGAACGTTGACGGACCGCGAGATCGCGCGGCGGGGACCTGCTACCGCAGGACCCCGCCGCGCTTAGCGCACATGCTCGATTGGTCGAATCTCGGCACCCTGGCCATCGCCGCCATCTTGACCGCGGGTCTCTACGCGATGATGTCCTTTGGGCTGGCGCTGGTGTACGGGGTCATGAAGATCATTAACCTGGCCCACGCCGCGACGATGATGCTCGCGGCGTTCACCGTGCTGACACTGAACCGGTCATTCGGTCTCGACCCGATCATCGGCTCACTCCTCATCCTGCCGCTGTTCTTCATCGCCGGCATGGGCCTGTATCACGTCGCCGTCCGACGGGTGGCTGCTGTGCCGATCGCGTCGCTGTTGCTGCTGTTCGGTACGTGGCTCGTCGCGCAGAACGCCGCATACCTCATCTGGGGCAGCGAGGATCAATCGATCGTCACCGCTTACACGTACTCGACGGTCGACGTGTTCGGCATCCACATCGCCGTGACGCGCATCGTCCCGTTCGTCATGTCATTGTTCATGCTCGGCGTCATGCGCTGGTTCCTCGGTTCGACGGATCTCGGCCGCGCGATCCGTGCCGTCAGCCAAGATCCGACCGCGGCGCGGCTGGCGGGGATCTGGCCCGAGCGGACGTCGGGCATCGCGTTCGGCATCGGGACCATGCTGTCCTCGTTCGCTGGCGGGATGTTCACCCTGATCTTCTCGTTCACGCCTGACTTCGGCGGCGTCTTCCAGCTGAAGAGCTTTGCGATCATCGTGCTTGGCGGACTCGAGAGCTTCCTTGGCGTCGCCCTTGGAGCGCTCGTGCTCGCCACGATCGAGTCGTTCTCGATCCTCATCCCGGGTTGGCGCGCCAGCCTCGTGAACCTGCTCGCCTTCGGCCTCCTCGTCATCGCTCTGGTCGTCTTACCGGGCGGCATCGCGAGCCTCATCGCGCGACGGACCGGGCGGGCGGTGCAGTGATCATCGACCGCAACCCATATGTGCTGGCGCTCATCGTCGCCGGCGTCTGCGCGATGGTCCCGGTGCTTCGGCCGGATGACCTGACGATCCTCGGTGTCGGCTTCCTCACGTTCATCTTCGTGACGCAGGCGGTCTCCTGGAATCTCGTTGGCGGCTTCGCGGGCCAGGTTTCGTTCGGATTCGCGGCGTTCTTCGGGACCGGCGCGTACGTGACTGCGATCCTGTGGTCCCGCTACGGATGGGAGCCTGTCCTGACGCTGCCGGTCGCCGGCCTCGCGGCGATGGTCGTCGCGCTGCTCGTCGGGCTGCCCTGCTTTCGCCTCTCGGGACCGTACTTCTCGATCGCCACGATCGGTGTCGGCGAGGCCGCCCGGGTGATCGCGATCAATCTCGACAACATCACCGGCGGCGCGTCCGGCCTTGTCCTCCCGTTCACCGTGCCGGAGAAGTCGTGGTTCTACCGCGCCGGCCTCATCCTCGCGACGGTCACATTCCTGTGCGCGGTGTGGATCCGGCGGCATCGCTTCGGTCTCGCGTTGTTCTCGCTCCGCATGGACCAGACGGCCGCTGAGAGCCTGGGCGTCCCGACGGCGCTCTTCAAGAACCTCGCGCACGTGGTCGCCGCCTTCTTCGTCGGGGTGAGCGCGGGCCTCTACGTCGTCTACCTCTCGTACGCCCACCCCGATCAGGTGTTCGGGTTCGATCTCTCCATCGGGATGGTGCTCATGAACGTGATCGGAGGCATAGGCACGCTCTGGGGACCGGTGCTCGGCGCGGTGATCTACTTCCCGATCCGTCAGCTCGTGCTCTCGGACCCGCGCCTCGTCGCGGTCAACCTGCTCGTGTTCGGCGCGCTCCTCATCCTCATCATCCTGTTCGAGCCGGGGGGCCTGCTCGGCCTCCTCTCTCGCGCGGGGGTCATCGCGCGGAGCGGGCTTCGGCTCCGGCCGGCCGCGGACAAGCGGGCGGAATGACCGAGCCGCTCCTCGTCATCGAACACGTCAGCAAACGGTTCGGTGGACTCGTCGCGGTGAACGATGTCTCCCTCGAGATCGGACGTGGCGAGATCGTCGGCATCATCGGCCCGAACGGCGCCGGCAAAACGACGCTCTTCGGCTGCGTGGTCGGCCTCCTCCGTCCGACCGCTGGACGCATCACCTTCGCCGGCGCCCAGGTCGACGGACTTTCGCAGCACGCGGTGGTCCGTCGCGGCATCTGCCACAGCCACCAGATCCCCGCGCCGTTCCCGTTCCTCGACGTGCGCGACAACATCCGGGTCGGCGCGTCGTTCGGCCGCCGCCGCGCCGAGGCCAGAGCTGTGGTGGATGAAGTGCTCGCCCGGACCGGACTCGAGCCGCTCGCGTCGACGCCCGCGCGCAACCTGTCGGTCGGCAACCTGAAGCTGCTCGAGCTGGCTCGCGCCCTGGCGACCGGACCCGAACTCCTCTGCCTCGACGAAGTCGGAAGTGGCGTCACACCGGTCGAGCTCGACCGCATGCTCCAACTGATCCGCGACGTCAACGCCGCAGGCGTGACGATCCTCTACATCGAGCACAACATGCAGGCGATCGGTGCGGTCTGCCAGCGGGTCATCGTGCTCGATTTCGGTCAGAAGATCGCCGAGGGCACGCCCGCGGAGATCGGCGCCGACCCGAAGGTCATCGAGGCGTACCTTGGCGCGCCGATCGGCAAGAGCGCATGAGCCTGCTGTCGGTCGAGGCGCTGTCCGCGGCGTACGGCCGCGTGACGACGCTGTGGGATGTGTCGTTCACGGTGGCGGATGGCGAGATCGTGACCCTCATCGGATCGAATGGTGCCGGCAAGACCACGACCCTCCGTGTCCTGTCGGGCCTGCTGCCGGTCCGCGCTGGGTCGGTCCAGTTTGACGGACACGACCTCTCGCGGCTGCGGAGCGACCAGATCGTCGAGCTCGGCGTGGTGCACGTGCCTGAGGGCCGGCTGCTCTGGCCGCGGATGACCGTCGAGGAGAACCTCATGCTCGGCGCGTACCTACCGAAAGCGAAGACGAAGCGTGCGGAGAGCCTGGAGCGCGTCTACGGCCAGTTCCCGCGGCTGCGTGAGCGCCGCAGCCAGCTCGCCGGCACGCTTTCGGGTGGGGAACGGCAGATGTGCGCGATCGCCCGCGGCCTCATGGCGATGCCGCGGTTGCTCATGCTCGATGAGCCATCGCTCGGCCTCGCACCGATACTCGTCGCTGAGATCTTTCGGACGATCCTCTCACTGCACGAACAGGGCATCACCGTGCTGCTCGTCGAGCAGAACGTGCACCGCGCACTCGAGATCGCGCAGCGCGGGTACGTCCTCGAGCTCGGCAGGGTGGCGAAGACCGGCAGCGGGCAGGAGCTCCTCGCCGATCCGCACATGAAGACCGCGTACCTGGGGCTCTAGGGCGGTCCCGGCGTCGACGACGTATCGTCGGGTGTAGTGACCGACATGCCCCCGGTGCTCACCCCCGCGTACCGGCTCGTCATCCGCCTCGAGATCGACAACCGCCCGGGCATGTTCGCCGAGGTCGCCCGCACCATCGGCCAGCGCGGCGGCAGCCTCGGCGCGATCGACCTCGTCGAGGCAACGCCGACGAAGCACGTCCGCGACGTGACGGTCGACGTCTCCGACGAAGGGACCGGCGAGCAGCTTGCCGCGGACCTGCGGGCGATGCGCGGTGTCGTCGTGCGCTCGATCTCCGACCGCACGTTCCTCATGCACCTCGGCGGCAAGGTCGCGATGACCGGCCGCGTCGCCGTGCGGAACCGGGACGATCTGTCGCTCGTGTACACCCCGGGCGTCGCGCGGGTCTCGCGCGCGATCGCGGCCGACCCGGAGCGATCGTGGGCGCTGACCCAGCGCGCGAACGCGATCGCGATCATCTCCGACGGCACGGCCGTCCTCGGCCTGGGCAACGTCGGTCCGCTCGCGGCACTCCCGGTGATGGAGGGGAAGTCGCTTCTGTTCGCTGACCTCGCCGGTGTGTCCGCGTTCCCGATCGTCATCCAGCCCGGAACCGTCGACGAGACCGTCGACGCGGTCGCGCGGATCTCCGTCGGCTTCGGCGGCATCAACCTCGAGGACATCGCCGCACCGGCGTGCTTCGAGATCGAGCGCAAGCTTCGCGCCCGTCTCGACATCCCCGTGTTCCACGATGACCAGCACGGAACGGCCATCGTCGTGCTCGCCGCACTGCGCAACGCGGCGGCCGTGTGCAACGTGTCGCTCGGCGACCTCCACGTCGTCGTGCTCGGCGCCGGTGCGGCGGGTATCGCGACCGCCAGGCTCCTCTGGACGGCCGGAGCGAAGCATGTGATCGTCGCCGACCGCCACGGCACCGTCACGATGGAGCGCACGGATCTCAACGACGAGAAGCGCGCACTTGCCGAAGCGTTCGGGGCGACCGGCGCGTCGCACTCGCTGCCCGAAGCACTGAAGGACGCGAACGTGCTCATCGGCGTTTCGGGCCCGCGTCTGGTGTCGGTCGAGATGGTCCGGACGATGGGCCGGCCGCGCATCGTCTTTGCCATGGCCAACCCCGATCCCGAGGTCGACCCGGTCGCCGCGGCGCCCGAGGTCGACGTGATGGCGACCGGGCGGAGCGACTTCCCGAACCAGGTGAACAACGTCCTCGCGTTCCCCGGTGTGTTCCGGGGGCTGCTGGACGCGCGCGCGAGCACCGTCACCACGAACATGGAGCTCGCGGCCGCCGCGGCGCTCGCGGACAGCGTGCCCGCCGCGTTGCGCTCGGCCGAGTACATCCTGCCGTCGGTCTTCGACGCGCAGGTCGTGCCGGCGATCGCGAAGGCCGTGAGCGCGGCCGCACGCGCTGACGGCGTCGCCCGGCGAACGGACCGCGATGCCGCGCCAGGTGCGGCGGGACGGTCGATCGCGGGCTAGGAAGCCGACCCGGCCCTACCGCCGACCCCCGGGGCGTTTCACTGTTCGCAGCCCGGTTTCCACGTCGCGCTAACCTCTTGCGCACATGGCATTCGTCGCCGCCTCGACGCTGCTCTCGTGAGTGGCAGGCCCTTCCTTCAGATCCCCGGCCCGACCAATGTGCCGGACCGCGTGCTTCGAGCGATGGACCGTGGGGTCATCGACCACCGCGGTCCCGCGTTCGCGACGCTCGTCCGCGGCCTGCTCCCCGACCTCGCGCGCGTGTTCAAAACGGAGCGCGGTCGCGTGATCGTGTACCCATGCTCGGGGACAGGCGCGTGGGAGGCCTCGCTCGTGAACGTCCTGGCGCCGCGCGACCGCGTGCTCGCCTTTGACTACGGCCATTTCAGCGCCGGGTTCGCCACCGCCGCGCGCAATCTTGGCTTCGCCGTCGACCTCGTGCCCCTGCGCTGGAGCCAGAGTGTGCCGGCATCAGCGGTCGCAGAGCACCTGCGGCCGGAGCATCGCGCGGTGCTCTTGGTACATAACGAGACCTCGACGGGGGTCCGGACCAATGTCCGCGCGGTCCGCGATGCGATCGATGCGCAGCGGAGCGGTGCGCTGCTCATCGTCGACACGGTGAGCTCGCTGGGCAGCATGGACTTCCGCTTCGACGAGTGGGGTGTCGATGTGGCCCTGACCGGAAGCCAGAAGGGCCTCATGCTGCCGCCCGGCCTCGGATTCGTCTGCGCGTCGCCACGGGCGATCGACGTGGCTGCGCATGGAGGCAGCCCGCGGAACTTCTTCGATTGGCGCCCGATCCTCGAAGACAACGCCGCAGGGTTCTTCCCGTACACGCCCGCCACGCTCGCGCTGTTCGGACTGCGCGAGTCGCTCGACATGCTGTTCGCCGAAGGTCTCGACCACGTCTTCGCGCGCCACCACCGCCTCGCCGGAGGCGTTCGCGCGGCCGTGCAGGCGTGGGGCCTCAAGATCCTGTGCGAGGAGCCCGACGCGTACTCGGACAGCCTCACCGCGGTCGTCATGCCGGACGGCGTTGACTCGAACGTGCTCATCGCCCGAGCGCGCGACCGCTTCGACCTTGCGCTCGGGGTCGGGCTCGGCAGGCTGCGCGGCCGGGCCTTCCGCATCGGCCACCTCGGGGCCTTGAACGAGCTGGAGGTCCTCGCCACGCTCGGCGGCGTCGAGATGGCCCTTCGCGAATGCGGCGTCGCGGTCTCCGCTGGCGCGGGAGCCGCCGCGGCGCAGGAGCAGTTCGTGACCGTGGAGAGGACCGCCGAGAAAGTCGCGCTGCGCCAGTGACCCGTTCGCGTGGCACCGCCCGTGCAGCCTAGGCAGCGCATGAAGGAACCGGAACACGAGGACGACTCGCCACTCCGCGCGGTCGAGGACACTGTGGATGAGACCGACGATGACGCCGACTTCACCGATCAGCCGTTGACCACGGACGCGCAGGCGGTCGTGGAGGACGGGGACGGGAGCGAGGTCTTCTTCGCGCCGACGGATCCGGTGCTCCGTACGGGCGCGCACGGCGAGCCCGAGATCGCCGGTGGCTTCTCGCCGACGGCCGAGGCCCCCACGCCGGAACGGTCATCCGACGGCAGCATCGGTGACGAGGCCATCGCCGACGCGGTGCGCGACGCGCTCGCGCTCGATGCGTCGACCGCGGACCTGCAGCTGAACGTCGAGGTCGACGCCGGCGTCGTTCGCTTGCGCGGGACGGTGTCGTCCATCGAGGACGACGAGAACGCCGAGGCCGTCGCGAGCGCGGTGCCGGGTGTGACCGAGGTCGCCGACGAGACCGAGCTGGCCTAGCGACCCTTCCAGACCGGCGCGCGCTTCTCCAGGAACGCGGTCACGCCCTCGCGGAAGTCCTCTGAGCCGTACGCGAGCCCGACGATGTCCTCGCCCGCGCCCAGGCGCTCGCGCTCCGACTCGAGCACGCGCAGCACGGCGAGCTTCGTCGCGCGGATCGTGAGCGGCGCGTTCTGGCTGATCCGGTCCGCGAGCGCCGCGACGTGCGCCTCGATCCGCTCGAGCGGCACGACGTCGTTGAATGCGCCGGCGGCCTGCGCCTCCACCGCCGTCGCGAGCCGGCCGGTGAACAGCAACTCCTTCGTCACCGCGGGTCCCACGATCTGGACGAGCCGAGCGATGTTCCGGAGGGAGAGCGTGTTGCCGACGGTGCGCGCGATCGGTACACCGAAGCGCGCGTTGTCTGCCGCGATCCGGATGTCGCAGGCGAGGGCAAGGGCCGCACCGCCGCCCGCGGCGACCCCGCGGATGAGCGCGATCGTCGCCTTCGGCAGCTGCTCGACCGCCGCGATCGTCCGCTCGACGTGCTTCTCATACGCGAGCGCGTCCGCGAGGCCACGGATCTCGCCGACCTTCCGGATGTCGCTGCCGGAGACGAACGCCTCGTTGCCGCTTCCCTGGAACACAACGACCCGGATCGCGTCGTCCGTCCCGACGTCGGCGCAGATGTCGAACAGGGTCGAGTACATCTCCTGGGTGAACGCGTTACGCGCCTCGGGCCGGTCGACCGTGACCTGCGCGATCGCGCCGCGTTTCTCGATCCGGACGGTCACAGTGCGTCGATCTCCGCCGCGGGAAGTCCGGCTTCCGCGAGGACCTCACGGGTGTGCTCGCCGAGGAGCGGTGCCGCGCGGCGCATGACCGGCGGCGTGTCCGAGAGATGCAGCGGCGAGCCGATCGCGCGGATGGAGCCCTGCGTCGGGTGCGGCAGGTCGACGAACAGGCCCCGCTCGGCGAGGTGCGGATCGGCGAACACCGCGGCGAGGTCGTTGATCCGGCCGCACGGGACGCCGACGTCCGAGAGGGCGGCGATCCACTCATCGGTCGTCCGCCCAGTCGTCACGGCCTCGATGATGGACGCGAGCTCGGGAGCGCGCTCGTTCCGGGTCGATCCGTCCCGCCAGGCCGGGTCGGCCTCGAGCCGCTCGAGCCCGGCCACGCGGCAGAAGGACTTCCACGTGGGCGGCGTCGTCGCGCCGATCGCGACGTAGCCGTCGGCGGTCTTGAACGCCTGGTACGGCGCGGTCAGCCGGTGCGCGGAGCCGAGCGGCCCCGGCACCTCGCCGGTCGTCAGGTAGACGCCCGACTCCCAGATCGCGAGCGACACGCCGCTCTCGATGAGCGAGAGGTCGATGAGCTGCCCGCGCCCGGTCCGCCCTCGCGCGACGAGCGCCGTGACGATCGCGAACGCGCCATACAGCGCGGAGGCGAGATCCGTCACCGGCACGCCGACCTTGACCGGCGGGCGGCCGGGCTCGCCGGTGACGCTCATGAGCCCGCTCTCGGCCTGGAGGATCAGGTCGAGGCCGGCGCGGTCGCGATGTGGACCGGTCCGGCCGAAGCCGGTGATCGAGCAGTAGATGAGCCGTGGGTGCTTTGGCGCGAGGGCGTCGTAGCCGAGCCCGAGCGCATCCAGCGTCCCGGTCCGGAGGTTCTCGATGAGCACATCGGCCGTGGCCGCGAGCGTCCGGAACGCACGCACGCCGCGTTCGGACTTCAGGTCGAGCGCGACGCTCCGCTTGTTGCGGTCCAGGCGCAGGAAACCCGCACCGTCCGGGCTGCCCGCAGCGAACGGGCCGAGCGCGCGCGAGTAATCGCCGCCGGCGGGCGACTCGATCTTGACCACGTCGGCGCCCATGTCCGCAAGGAGCGTCCCGGCGTAGGGGCCGGCCATGAAGTTCCCGAGCTCGAGGACCCGGATCCCGTCAAGCGCCTCGGTAGGCACCGATGACCCTGTCGTAGAAGGCGAGGAGCTGGTCGGTCACGTGCGACCAGTCGAACTCGCGCGCCCGGATCGACCCGCTCTCGCCCAGCTGCTTCCGGAGCGCGGGCTCGGTCACCAGGCGCTCGAGCGCGCCGCACAACGCGTCCACGTCGCGGGGCTCCACGAGCAATCCGGACACGTTGCGCTGGATCACCTTCTTGTAGCCGTGGATGTCGCTCGCGATCGCGGCCGTCCCAGCGGCCATCGCCTCGAGCAGCACGATGCCGAACGACTCCTGGCCCGTCGATGGCGCGCAGAAGACGTCCGCGGTCTTGTAGAAGCGGGCCTTGTCCGTCTCGCTCACCCGGCCCGCGAACAGGACGTCCGGCACGTGCTCCTTGTGGACGAACTCGCGCAGGTCGCCGAGCTCCGGGCCGCGGCCGCAGATGATCAGGCGCGTCTCGGGGTAACGCCGCTTGAGCTTCGCGTACGCCCGTACGAGGTACAGCGCGCCCTTGCGGGGCTCGACCCGGCCGACGAAGAGGATGTTCGTCTTGCCGTCGCGGTATTCGGGGAACGGCTTCGCGCTCGCGAAGAAATCCACATCGACGCCGTTCGGGATGATCTCGTAATCACCCGGGAAGTAGCGCGAGATGAAATGGCGGGCCGCGCTCGAGACGGCGATCCGCCCGTCGAGCTTGTTCATGTAGCGGCGGGCGATTGGCCGGCCGAGCCAGTAGCTGAACGAGAAGCCGCCGAACGCATGGAACGTCGCGACCTGCGGGCACGACTTCCGGTCGAGGATCTGGGCCGACAACAGCGGGACCAGGGGCTCGTGGTGATGGATGATGTCGAACCGCTCACGGTCGAGGATCCGCGTGACCAGGTACTCGAGGCGCGCGGACAGCGTGATCCGGCCGACGCTCCCGTTGTATGGGACCGCGATCGCCTGGCCGATCTGGATCACGTCCTGCGCCGGCGGGTCATCACCCCACGGGGCCGTGATGATGCGGACCTCGTGCCCGCGGCGGCGCAGGTTCTCATAGGTCTCGCGGATGTTGTCGTTCGCGCCGCCGGGCCGCGGATACGCGTACGGGCTCACGATGCCGATCTTCATGCCGGCCTCTTCGTCCGCCCGACGCGCCGACGCGCGCGCTTGTACGGGTCGCGGACCATCGAGCGCCACTGCTGCGTGGCGACGCCGTCCAGGTGCTCACGGAGCGTCCAGGAGCGGCCGAGGGCGCGGGTCGTCCGCGCGCGGATCGCCGAACGGAGCGCGTCGACGCCGTCGCCCGGGAACTCGGTCCAGGCGGTCCCGACGAGCTTCGCGTGGTGTGCGTCGCTCGAGCCCGTCTCGGCGACGCGGAGGACGTGCTCGTTCAGCTGGCGGGCGCGACCACCGCGGACGCGGCCGGCGTAGCTCGGATTGCGGACCTCGATCGCGTCCACGAACGAGACCCTGTCGCCGCGCGCCGCGAGGGTGCGCAGGGCGCGCTCGCCGACGGAGAACGTGAGGTAGGAGAGCGGATGCGGCACGATCGCGATCCCGCCCGCGCGGTGGATCGCAATGACGGTCTCGGAAAGGGAACGGAACATCGGGATCTCGTCCTCCACGAAGAGCGCAAGGAGGTGGCCGGCCCGCGTCGTCACCTCGATGCCGGCGACGACGGTCACCGGCGAGCCCCGCTTCGCGGCGAGATCACGGAGGAGGAACGAGCCGCGGATGTCGTCGTGATCCGTGAGCGCGATGATGTCGAGGCCCACGGTCTCGGCCGCATCCAGGATCTCCGCGGGCGAGTTGAGCCCGTCGCCGAGATCCGAATGGAGCTGCAGATCCGCTCTACCCACGGACGCGACCGTAGCCCAGCGACCTCACCGCCGCCACACCGGCTCGAACACCGACCACTGCTCCGGGGCCTGGCGGATGTGCCGCTCGAGCACGGGAACCCAGCGGCGCATCGCCTCCTGCACGTCCGCGTCGCGGTCACCGGTCCGCGCTAGCTCGATGGCAGGCTCGAACACCGCCCGGAGCACGCTCCCGTCGCGGTGCGCGAACGCCGGCATGAGCGCCGCGCCGGTCCGCAGCGCGAGGGCGACATGGGCCGACGGCAGGAGCGCGGGCCGGCCGAAGAATGGGACGCGCTCGCCGACGCCGGTGACCGCGCGATCGGCGAGCACGCCGAGGATGCCGCCGCGCCTGAGGATGCGGGCGATCCCGAGCGCGGAGTCAGTCTCGACGAAGCGCAGGCCCATGCGGGTCCGTGCGCGATTGATCGCGCGGGCGAACTCGGTGGTCTCGTTCTCGATCGGGAGCGTGATCTCGTAGCCGTTGGCCGCGATGATCTGGCCACACACCGAGACCGGCCCGACGTGCGCGCTGGCCAGGATCACCCCGTTGCCCCGCGCGGCCGCGGCGACGAACAGCTCCCATCCATCGGTGACGACGGTCCGGCGGACCATCTCGTGGTCGAGGCGCGCAAGGCGGAAGATCTCGATGTAGTGCCGTACCTGCTCGACGAACGCCTGCCTGACGAGGGGCTCCCGGTCCCGCCGCTCCGGAACGACGATCGAGAGGTTCTCGCGCACCGCGGCTCGCGCGCCCGCCGACGCGCGATAGGCGATCGCCCCGCCCGCCGTTGCGACGGGGAACTCGAGCGCTGACGGGAGAAGGGGCAGCGCTCGCTCGGCGAAGCGAGCCGCCGCGCCGGCGATCACGAGCTTGGGGCGATGACCGGTGCCGGCCACATCGGCCGGAAGATGTACCACTGGTCCGGCCAGCGGCTGACGAAGCCCTCGAGGCCGCGGGCGATCGATTGCGTCGCCCGCTGGACGTCCTCCGCGGCCTCCTTCGTCCGTTGCACGAAGATCGGGGGGAGCGCGATGCCCGTGAAGGTGTTGTCGTGCCGGCGGACGCATGCCGACACCACGATCGGCGCGCCCGAGACCCGCGCGAGGCTTGCGGCGACGGCCGGGAACGCGGTCGGCGTGCCGAAGAACTCGGCGTCGACGGTGTCGAAGGCCTGAGCGCGCGGACCGAGGTCCATCATCAGCCCGACCATCTCGTTGCGCCGGAGCGCGCCGAGGACCTTCTTCGCGGCGCCGTCGGGGGAGAGCAGCGTGATGTTCTTGTGCGCGCGGTTGCCCACGAGCAGGTCCATGAGCCGCTGGTTCTCGAGCTCATCTGCGATGACGTTGAGCGGGATCTCATCGGAGATGCGCGCGCCGCCGAGCTCGAAGTTGCCGAAGTGGATGGACACGAAGATGACGCCCTTCCCGAGGGCCAGCGCCCCGCGAAGGTGCTCCCAGCCGTCGATGTTCACGAGGCGTTCGAAGTCCGCGACATCGAGCTTCGGGAACCGCATGATCTCGACGACGTACTTGGCGAAATTGCGGAACGATCGCCTGGCGACCTGAGCGACCTCGGGGTCCGTCCACGGCCGCCCGAGGACGATCGCGAAGTTGCGCTTCGCGATCTGGCGCTTCGCGGTCCAGGCTACGTAGCCGATCTCCCCGAGGATGACGGCGAAGGCGTAGAGCGGGCGGGCCGGGAGGCGCTGAGCGATGCGCGCCCCGATCCGCCAGCCCCAGTAGCCGATGCCGTGAGTGATCCGCTCGATCAAGACGCCTTGCCGGCGAGCGTCTCGTTGTCACGCCCGGCGATGAAGTCCTCGACGCGCTTGCGGGCGATGTCGTCGTGGATCTGCTCGGGGGGCGACTTCATGAAGTACGAGGCCGGCGCGACGACCGTCCCGCCGAGGCCGCGGTCGAGCGCGAGCTTGCAGCAGCGGATCGCGTCGATGACGACGCCGGCGCTGTTGGGCGAATCCCAGACCTCGAGCTTCACCTCGGCGTTGAGTGGCACGTCGCCGAACGTCGTGCCCTCCATCCGGATGTAGCACCATTTGCGGTCGAGGAGCCACGGCACGTAGTCGGACGGGCCCACGTGCACGTCCTTCGGGTCCATCTCGTAATCCAGCATGCTCGTGACGGCGTTCGTCTTGCTGATCTTCTTCGATTCGAGCCGCTCGCGTTCGAGCATGTTGAGGAAGTCCGTGTTGCCGCCGAAATTCAGCTGGTACGTGCGGTCAAGCCGGACGCCGCGGTCCATGAACAGCCGCGTGAGCACCCGGTGGGTGATCGTCGCGCCGACCTGGGACTTGATGTCGTCACCGATCATCGGGACGCCGGCGTCCTCGAACTTCTTGGCCCACACGGGGTCGGAGGCGATGAAGACCGGCAGGGCGTTGACGAACGC